>JBALXG010000186.1:0-5904 GCA_036961055.1 Leeuwenhoekiella sp.
CGGGGGATTTTTTTACCTAAATTCTGTAGTGTTTTCATTGCGGTAACAGCAAAAATTTCATTAACGGCAAAGATTGCATCAATAGCATTACTTTTAACGAAAGACGCAATTTTCTTATCATTATCCTCTTTTTCATTTAAACGAAGAATCAAACCTTCAGTATTTTCTATTTTAAAATCCTTAAGTGCATTAATGTATCCTTGTGTTCTTAAATTGCCCACGCTTATATAATCATCTGTGGTTATGAGAGCAATTTTTTTTCTGCCTTTTTCGATGAAATATGCAACCGCATTATACGCACCGCGAGAATCATCAATTATAACTTTATCACATAGAACCTTATCTGTCACACGATCAAACATCACCAGCGGCATACCTTGATTTTCTGCTTCTATAAGATGATTAAAATCCTGCTTTAGCTGCGTTTCTTTTGAAAGTGAAATAATAAAGCCGTCAACAGTGCCGCTATTTGCCAGCGTATCTATGTTAATTACTTCTTTATCAAAAGATTCATTAGACAGGCAGATTATAACATTATAACCATTATTATTTGCTTCCTGCTCAACACCTCTTATAACCTTTGAAAAGAAATTATTTACAACCTCCGGAATAATAAGAGCTATATTTTTTGTTTTTTTCTCTTTAAGACTTATCGCAATATTGCTGGCATGATAATTATGTGCCTGCGCATAGGCAATCACTTTTTGACGAGTTTCCTCTCCTATTTCCTTACTATTCTTTAAAGCTTTAGAAACTGTGGAGATTGAAACATCCAGATCTGCGGCTATCTCCTTAAGTGTAATTTTTTGTTTCATAAATTACTTAATCAGACTAGTTAAAAATGATATATAAGTACTAACAAAAAGATTGCTTTTCATAATATTTTTACTAGTAAATAAATATTGAAAATTGCTTTTAATTATCAAATATTTAATATTACTCCTAAAAAAAGGGAAAAACCCCCTTTTCTTATCTATTCTTATACATTACTTTTATAATGCTTATAAACTGAGTGTTTAAAGGCTTCTTTAATTTAGTTTTTAGGGGTAACTAAATTTTAGAAAAATTAATGATTTAGGGGTGAAAGGCATCCCGCGCGAGCGGGGTGTTTTTCTATTTTAAGGAGTTTCGTATTTTTTCAATTAATATTAGCCAAAAAAGCCTGTGAAAATTCACAGGCTTTTTTGGCTAATATTATACTATTGCTTCTGTGCGATATAGTCATTGACCAGATCTTCTAGTATAGAAAGTGGTACAGCTCCCTGTGTCAATACAACCTGATGAAATTCTTTTACATCAAATTTATCACCTAAAGCATTTTTAGCCTTTTCCCGAAGATCAAGAATCTTATTCATGCCAACTTTGTAAGCTGTTGCTTGTCCCGGCATCACTATGTGACGTTCTACCATCTTAATACAGTCACTTTCTGCATTAGGAGTATTCTCACGATAATAAGCGATTCCCTCTTCTCTTGACCATTTTTTTGCATGTATTCCCGTATCAACAACAAGTCTGCATGCTCTCCATAATTCCATTGCGAGACGTCCAAAATCTGAATAAGGATCTGCGTAAAAACCCATTTCTTTTGGTATATACTCACAATATAATCCCCAACCTTCTGTATAAGCTGTGTAATGCCCGTATTTTCTAAACTCAGGAATACCATTTAATTCCTGTGCTATCGCGATCTGCATATGATGCCCGGGAATCCCTTCATGATAAGCAAGTGCTTCCATTTGATATTTTGGCATCGCTTTTATGTCATAAAGATTTGCGTAATAAATTCCTGGTCTTGAACCATCTGGTGCCGGCGAATTGTAAAATGCTTTTCCGGCACTTCTCTCCCTAAAAGGTTCTACCCTTTTAACTATAATATCTGCCTTTGGTTTAACCAGAAAGAGTTCATCAAGATGATCTTTCATGGTTTCAATTATATCAGTGGCTTTTGCGAGATATGCCGCTCTTCCCGCTACTGAATCCTCATAATAAAACTGCTGATCTGTGCGCATAAATTCAAAGAAATCCTGTAGACTACCTTCAAAACCCGTTTTCTGCATGATAGCTTCCATCTCGCCGTGTATGCGCTTAACTTCAGAAAGACCTAATTGATGAATTTCTTCAGCTGTCATGTCTGTTGTTGTAACTCTGCTCAAAGCGATATTATAAAACTCTTCTCCATGCGGAAATTTCCAAGCGCCATCATCAGAAGTTGCACGTCTGGCCTGATTTTCTACAAAGCCAATAAGTTCTTCATAAGCCGGTTGCAAACTATCTACCAGGGCTTTTTTTAATTCTGTTATAAGAGCAGATTTTTTAGCTGCATCAATATGTAAATCGGTTATTTTTGCCTCAAAATCGGCTAAAATGGGTGTTTTTTCGCTTGAATCATCAAAAGGCTGACCTTTAATTATATTCTGGCAATCTTCAAAAACCCTATTTAAAACAAATTTAGGAGGCACAATCTGGTTGCTTTCTCTTATAGTTAATTGATTGCGCAACTCTTTAAATAAAGGCTTTACACGCTTAACGCGCATTATGTAGGCTTCCGCATCACTCAAGCTATCGATACGATGCTTATTCATTAAAAAAGTAGGCACTGTAGTATGTAAACCAAACATTTGATTTACAGGATAATTATAGAATCTATACTCATAATCTTCAATTTCATTTTCAAGATTGAGTTTGTACAATTTGTAACTTAACTGCGCAGAGCTATCGAGTTCTTCAAGATTATATTCTGAGGTGAGATAATCTAGTCTTTCCTTGTTGCGGGCAAGATCTGCCGCCATTTTATCTGATGAAATATCATCCCATTGATCATAATTGGTCTTTCGCCCCAACGAAGTTTGAAACTCTGGCGAATCTGCAACTCCCTCTTCAAACTGAGCATCTAGCCATTCATTTAAATTTTCGCTGGCTGTAGCAATATCTTCAGTAGAATAGGTTTTATCAATTTCTTCTTTACAACTTAAGAGCAGTATACAAAAAAGGCCAAAGTAAATTTGATGGGGGATTTTCATAGATGTGGTTTTATTTGTTCAATACTGAAAATTCTATCGCAGAATCGCCATAAATGGTTTGTGTTTGCTTTTTAAAATCTTCTGCTTTTGCTTTGTAGATGTTTGGCACAAACGTCTGCGGATTACGATCAATCAACGGAAACCACGTGCTTTGTATCTGTATTTGCATTTTGTGCCCTTTTAGAAAAGTGTGGTTAACATCCTGCAGTTTGATGGTAACCGGTGTTTTTGTATTAGGCTCAAAAGGTTTGGGATCTGTAAAGCTTTCGCGAAAGCGACCTCTCATTACTTCACTGCGCACCATCATAAAATAGTTGCCCATTTTTAAATATTCCTGCGTCTCATCATAATCTGGCGCATCTGGTGGATAAACATCAATAACTTTTACAACCCAGTCTGAATCTGTACCCGTGGTAGCAACTTGTAATTTTGCCATAATATCGCCGCTCAGCGTCATATCTTCATCAATAACTTCTGTCTCATAAACCAACACATCTGGGCGACGAGCAGCAAAACGCTGATCGTCTGTCATGTATTTACGCGGTGTAAATACCATCTTAATATCCTCAGAATACGGTACAGGTTTCTGTGGATCGCTGATGAATGTATTTTCAAAATCAGGTTCTGCTGCGGTTGCCAATTGCTGATCTTCTCCTAAATAGAATGTTTTTTGGGTAACAGCTTTAGGAGGCCATTGTGTAAAAGTTTCCCACTCGCGTTTTCCGGTGTCATACATCATGGCTTCCGGTAAACCGCTTTCTCCCTTACCATCGTCTTTTAAAAAGTGGTTAAAGAATTTTGTTTCTACATTTTTCTGAAAATCGCTTGAAATATTATCACCAAAATAAACATTCCCTATCGCTTGCCTTTCATTATCTCGTGCCCAGTCACCGTGACTCCAGGGGCCGTAAACTATGGTATTATAATTTTTACTGGTTTCTTCAATTTTCTCATACGTATTAAACGGACCATAAAGATCTTCAGCATCAAAAAATCCGCCCACGATCATAACTGCAGGTTTAATATCTTTTAAATACTGAATGATTCCGCGGCTCTGCCAGAACTCATCATAATTAGGATGATCTTTAAATTGCTGCCAGAAAATATTGTCTTCTTTATAGTATTTGTCAAGATTTGTTAAAGGTCCTTCATCCAGAAAAAACTGATATTGATCTTCGCTAGGCAACTCAGGGAATTTGTACCAGGCCTCTTTTGTAGGTTCGTCTTTCATATAACCAAACAAAGAAATAGCTCTCCAGTAACTTTCTAAAAACGCCCCGTTATGGTGAAAATCATCAAAAAAGAAGTCAGAAATACAAGCTTGTGGCGATACTGCTTTTAACGCGGGATGCTCACTTAATAACGCGTAAGTCGCGTAAAAACCGGGATATGAAATTCCCCAGATACCCACATTTCCATTATTATTATCTACATTTTTTACCAGCCAGTCGATAGTGTCATACGTATCGCTGGCTTCATCAGTTTGTTTGCCTTTTTTATTAGGAATATAAGGGCGCATATTATCATACGTTCCCTCGCTATTCCACCGGCCACGCACATCTTGCTGCACAAAAATATTCCCTTCTTCTACCAGATATTTATTGGGCCCAATGCGATTTTTATATACATTTTCGCCATAAGGCTGGCAACTGTAAGGAGTACGCATCATAAGGATGGGGTACTTTTTAGACTTATCTTTAGGAGAATATATCGTTGTGTGCAACAAAATTCCGTCGCGCATTTTGATCTTTACCTCCTTTTTGTCATAATGAGACTTGACAAATTCAAGATCTTGCGCCTGCAGATTAAAGCAGCATATAATGGCAAACAAGACCAGAAATTTCATGTAATTTTTCATATCAGTTTTTAAATTTGGTTATCCCTTCGTCAAGCCAGGCAGCAAATGTGTCCACATCTGGTGTATATCCTACAGGATCGATTAGTGGTTTTTCGTTTAGATCAAGCAGCACATAATAAGGCTGCGCGTTTGCACCGTAATTTTTTATCTGGAAATCACTCCATTTATTACCGACGGTTTTTATGCGTTTTCCGGTGGTTTTGCTAGTATATTGGTCAGTTTCTGGCAAGTCTTCTTGCGCATCAACATACAGAGAAATCAAGACAACATCATTTTTAAGTTTGCCTAAAACCTGAGGTTCTCCCCAAACTCGCTCTTCCATTTTACGACAATTAACGCACGCGTAGCCTGTAAAATCGAGTAAAACCGGCTTATTATTAGCTTTCGCGAAAGCTAAACCTGCATCATAATCTGTAAAGGCGACAATGTCATGAGCTCCTAATTCTGCATGTTCAGGGAAATCATCATTTGAAGAAATGCCATTGCCCGAAGATTTAGTATAACCTACGCCGTATGGAGCCTCGCTATAATTCATAGGCGGCGGAAAACCGCTGATAAGTTTTAACGGCGCTCCCCAAAGACCGGGTATTAAATAGATGGTAAATATTAAAACTATTAAACCAAAACACAATCTACCTACCGAAATATGGTTGCTTTCAGTATCATGCGGAAGCCTTATTTTTCCTAATAAATACAGCGCCAGAACTCCAAAAATACCAATCCAGATCGCGATAAAAACTTCGCGCTCCAGCCAGTGAGCCTGTAAAACAAGATCTGCATTTGAAAGAAATTTAAAAGCTAAAGCGAGTTCCAGAAAGCCAAGCACCACTTTAACCGAATTAAGCCAACCGCCAGAACGTGGCAACGAATTCATCCAACCCGGGAATAGCGCAAAAAGCCCAAAAGGAATCGCAATAGCCGACGAGAATCCTAACATGCCAATAATTGGCGCAATACCTCCTTTTGATGCAGCTTCAACCAGCAACGTCCCCACAATAGGTCCTGTGCAACTAAAAGAAACAATTG
>JBALXG010000187.1:0-5903 GCA_036961055.1 Leeuwenhoekiella sp.
TGATGGAGGCGCAAACTGGACAAAAATCACTTCAGAATCAATTAAAGGTATTCCTGCGAAAGCTTTTGTAAATGACATCAGAGCAGATTTATTTGATGCAGGTACAGTTTATGCAGCTTTAGATAATCACAAAACAGGGGATTTTAAACCGTACTTAATAAAAAGTACAGATAAAGGAAAAACCTGGACTTCAATAAAAGGAGATCTTCCTGAGCGCACTATTGTCTGGAGAATTGTTCAGGATGAAAAAAATAAAAACCTACTTTTTGCTGCTACAGAATTTGGCGTTTATTTTACTTCAAATGGTGGTAAAAACTGGGTAGAACTAACCGGTGGAGTGGGGCAGATCGCTTTTAGGGATATTAAGATACAGCGAGATGCTGGTGATCTGGTTGCAGGATCATTTGGCCGCGGAATTTACATTCTTGATGATATAGAACCACTTCGTTCATTTGACACTTCAGTTATGAATGAGGATGCCACTTTATTTAAAGTTAAACCAGCTTATCATTTTACGCAGCGCAGTGATGCAGGCGGTCAGGGAGATACCGAATATGCAGGCGAAAATCCGCCTTATGGAGCCGTTTTTACCTATTATATGGCAGATAATTTAAAGTCTCACAAAGAAGAACGAAAAGCCAAAGAGAAGGACGCAGACAATGTAAAATTTCCGGGATGGGATGAAATTGAAACTGAAGTAAGAGAACAAGATCCAGCTATAATGCTAACTGTAAAAGATAGTAATGGCGAAGTTGTAAATACGGTGAAGGGCACAAATAAAAAAGGATTTAACCGCGTTAACTGGGAACTTGATTATGCAGACAGAAGCGGAGTAAAATTAGAAAATCCTGAGGGTGCAGGTGATAGAGGTTATTTTAGATACAGCATGATGGCTAGTCCGGGGGATTATACAGTTACACTATCAAAACTTGTGGACGGAAAAATGACTCAACTGGGAGAACCACAGAGTTTTAAAGTTATTCCTTTACAAGAAGGTGCTTTACCAGGCGCGTCTCAAGCGGATATTGATGCCTTTAGAACCGATTTTCAGACCTTTCAGCAAGATATTACTGCTACAAACATTGTTTTAGACAAGAGCATAAAACGTGTTAAAGCTATGAAAGTGGCACTTGACAGGTCAAAAAAACCCTCTTCTCAATTATACAGTACAATTTATGATACGCGTGAAAAATTGATGGATATAGATCAACAATTAAACGGAGATCAAACCAAGGAAATCATAGGTGAGCATGGCGATCCTACTCCGGGATCTGGAACCAGAATTGGTATGATGGCACTTAATACATCTTATGGGCCAACTGAAAATCACAAGGCAGCTTTCGCGTATGCACAAAAACAGCTGAGTGCTGTAAAATCTCAGCTTAAACAAATAGATAATGTTGTTTTATCTCAATTAGAACAACGACTTAAAGCTGCCGGCGCTCCCTGGATAGAAGGTGACGGATTGATTGAAAACTAAAACGAAAACTATTGTAATAAAAAACCATCCCGCTTGGGATGGTTTTTTGTTTTAGAAGCGAATTAAATAGTTAAAAAACAATCACGGTTTTTCCTATTGCTTTACCGCTTTCCTGTAGTTTGTGAGCTTCTTTAAAACTTTGCGGAGTTAGTCCGTTTATAGTTTTATTCAGTGTGCTTTTAATAGTTCCATTATCTAGAAGATCTTTAAGTTCTTCCAGGATTTTATGTTGCGCGATCATATCTTCGGTTTGAAACATTGATCTGGTAAACATCAATTCCCAGTGAAAAGAAACGCTTTTATTCTTGATCTTGTTCATATTCAGCGGCTCTTTAGACTCTACAATAGTACAAAATTTACCCTGTGGTTTTATAAGTTCTGCCGTGGCATCCCAATGCGCTTCTGTGTCAACTACATTTAGAATATAATCAAATTCACTATAGCCTTTCTCTTTAACCGAATTGATAAGATCTTTATGATTAACAACTGCGTCGGCTCCTTTATCAAGACACCATTCTTCAGTTTCATCACGAGACGCTGTCGTTACAACTTCTAATTTGGTAAGCTTTTTAGCCAATTGTATCGCTACTGAACCTACACCGCCGGCACCACCAATGATAAGAATAGATTTTCCTTCACCACCGTCTTTTTCAATTTCCAGTCGGTCAAAAATACATTCCCACGCAGTTAGTGCGGTTAATGGCATTGCTGCAGCTTCAGCATCTGTAAGCTTTTTTGGTTTATGACCTACAATGCGCTCATCTATGAGTTGGTATTCTGCATTGCAACCGGGGCGAGTTATATCACCGGCATAATAAACTTCGTCACCTTCTTTAAAGATTTCAACATCCGGACCAATAGCTTCAACCACTCCTACGGCATCCCATCCTAAGATTTTAGGTTCTTCGAGAACTTTATCTTTTGCACTTCCCTGGCGAACTTTATAATCTACCGGATTTATGGCAACCGCTTTTATTTTAACTAGAAGATCACGTTTTTGAGGCGTTGGTTTTTCAGTTTCAAAAGCGATAAAACTTTCTTCCTGATCTATGGTTAATGATTTTTTGATTCCTACAGCTTTCATAAAAATTGTGTTGTATTAATTATATAGCAAAGCTAAAATCTATAAAGCTTTTTACAGCTTAAAACCAATCGAATATTGCGGAAGGTATTATCGATTTTAACTATAAGTGTATCACCGTAATTTTAATATCTTTAAATAAAATCACTTAAACATGAATAAAAGTTTAATCACAGCATTTTGTTTTCTAGTTATCACCACAGTAAATGCCCAAAAAAGTAAATCAATTGCAGAACAACTTGGCTATCCTAAAGACAGTAAATTGCTTATAGTTCACGCCGATGATCTGGGCGTTAGTCATTCTGAAAATGAAGCTTCATTTGATGCCATAAAAAATGGTTCTGTCACATCTGCCAGTATCATGGTGCCTACGCCATGGTTTACAGAAGTGGTGAAATATGCACGGGAAAATAATCCTAATCTTGATTTTGGTTTGCATTTAACTTTAACCAGTGAATGGGAAAACTATAAATGGGGACCGGTTTCTTCTAAAGATTCTGTTTCCGGATTGCTTAATAACAACGGTTATTTTTACAGCGCTGTTGATAGTGTGGTACAAAACGCTTCCGCGAAAGAGGTAGAGATTGAAATTAACAACCAAATTAAAACAGCGTACAAAGCGGGAATTGATGTCACACATCTAGATGCGCATATGGGCGGGGTGATGAACACGCCTGAATATCTGGAAGCTTATATAAAAGCCGGCAGAGCTAACAATATTCCTGTTTTGCTCACAAAGCAAATTCCGTTTTTAAACGATGTACTCGATAAAATGGAACCTTCTAAAAAAGATGTAGTTGTATACAATTTGTATAGCGCAGGCCCAACCGATTTTGATAACGGAATGGCCGATTTTTACACTGATTTGATAGGTAAAATAGCTCCCGGACTTTCATGTCTAATAATTCACGTGGCTCAGGATAATGATGAGATGCAAGCCGTAACTGTAGATCATCCCTATTGGGGAGCGGCTTGGCGACAGGCAGATTATGATTTCTTCACCAGTGAAAAATGCAAAACCCTTCTTGAAGAAAATAATATTAAACTCATTACCTGGAAAGAAGTTCGTGATAAGATCGTAAGAGCTGAGTAGAATTTCAGCGCAAGATGCGAAGCTGTTCCGATAGCTATCGGAACAAGTTCAGCATGACGAGTATCTCATCAATATCCACTTTAGCGAAAGCATTTATTTAAAACCTCTCTTTGAGAGTGAAAATCGGTTGAAAAAGACCTAAAATCGGCTGAATATTTTCTGATTATTTCTAAAGTTTTTTAGCTTTTTTTTTGAGTATTAAGACCTAACTTTGATTGACATTTCAAATAATACTGCATCTATGTTGCATAAGAGTCTACTGCTTACTTACTTCCTTTTACTTACCGCTTTCTCATATTCTCAGGATCTTTACATTCCCCGAGATATTAAACAAGCTTATCAAAATAACACTCGCGCTAAAGACGGAAAACCCGGCGCCAATTATTGGCAAAATCATGGCGTTTATGATATAAATGTAAGCGTTTCGCCACCAGACCGAAAAGTCACAGGAAGCGAGACCATAACATACACAAACAACAGTCCCGATACTTTAAATGTGCTGAGTTACAAGCTTATTTTAAATGGGCACAAACCCGGCGCGGCAAGACAGGGAACTGCAAATGAAGATTTTCTTACTTCCGGAATTTCTATTGACAAGTACATGGAAAACGGTGATGAGAAAGAATGGATAGATGATCACGATGAGACAAACCGCACAATTAAACTTGCGCAACCATTACTGCCTAAAGCGAGTATTAATCTTTCAATCGACTGGCATTATCAGGTTTCTGTAGAAAGTGGGAGGGAAGGAGCCATTGATTCAACTACTTATTTTCTGGCTTATTTTTATCCTCGCGTGGCTGTTTATGACGATTATGAAGGCTGGGATCGCATGACTTTTACCGGTTCGCAGGAGTTTTACAATGATTTTAATGACTATACGGTAGCGGTTACAGTTCCTAAAAATTATATTGTTTGGGCAACCGGCGATCTGCAGAATACAGATGAAGTTTTGCAAAAACAATATGCAGATCTGCTGAAAAATTCAATGGAAAGCGATTCTATTTTCAATATCGCTACTCCTGAAGATCTCGAGAAAAAACAAATTACCGCTCAGGGCGAAACAAATACCTGGCGATGGAAAGCTTCTAATATCACAGATTTCGCTTTAGCGCTTAGCGATCATTACAATTGGGATGCAGGAAGCGTAGTTGTAGATTCTACCACAAACCGAAGAGCTAGCGTACAAGCGGCTTATGGTGAACAATCTGAAGATTTTCATCACATGGTAGAATTTGGTAAACACGCTTTAAATTGGTTTTCAAACAATACGCCTGGCGTTCCTTATCCGTTTTCAAAATCAACTATTATTCGTGGCTTTGCAGATATGGAATATCCTATGATGGTCAACGACAATTCTACACCTAACTTAGATTTCTCTCGCTTTGTGGCAGAACATGAAATTGCACACACTTATTTTCCATTTTACATGGGAATAAATGAAACGCGTTTTGGCTTTATGGATGAAGGCTGGGCAACGGCACTTGAGCATCTTATTAGCATTTCAGATCTGGGTGAAGAAACAGCAATAAGAAACTTTCAACGCTTTCGTGTAAATCGCTGGATCAACGATAAATCTATGGAAGAAGACCTTCCTATAATCACGCCGTCTAATATTTTAAGTGGTGCTGGTTTGGGCAATAATGAATATGGGAAAGCCGCCCTGGGATATCTTGCGGTGAAAGATTTATTAGGTGACGATCTCTTTGAAAAAGCATTACAAGGCTATATGGATCGCTGGCACGGGAAGCATCCTACACCTTGGGATTTTTTCTACTCGTTTAATGATATCACCGGTGAAGATTTAAACTGGTTTTGGGACAGTTGGTATTTCAGTCATAATTATATAGACATGGCAATCTCAAATATTGATACGCAAAAAGGGACTGTAGAAATTAAAAACCTTGGCGGAATGCCGGCACCTTTTGATATCACTTTCACAACAGCTTCCGGAGAGACAAAAACCGTTCACCAAAGCCCAAAAATCTGGCAAAACAACCCAAAAATCGCATCACTTAAAGCGAAAGAATTTAAAGGCGCAACGTCTTTTTCTATAAATGGAGGAATATTTATGGATGCAGATACTGAAAATAATACCTGGACGGGAGAAAAAGCGTCTAAATAACCCTGATTGATGAGTAAAAACGACCCGTACGCGGCACTGCGGTTTAGAGAATTCAATATATTTTTAGGCGTTCGCTTTGCAATGGTTTTTGCATGGAGCATGCAATTTGTGGTTATCGAGTGGG
>JBALXG010000188.1:0-5896 GCA_036961055.1 Leeuwenhoekiella sp.
GCGATTCCGGCAAGTGGCACTGCAATAGTATCAAGCAAATTATCTACCCACGGAATATAATACCCCAGAATTTCGATTATCGTTGCTGAAATAAGTAAAATAAGAGCAGGCAAACTTCCCACCCACTGCCATCCTTCCTGCAGAGGAATGATATTAAAATGTGTCGCCAGACTCAATACCAGAAGCGGCAGAAACACGCGAAAACCAACCGCTGTTGCAAGTCCTAATCCTAAAAAAACGCTTAAAATCCAGTTTAATTCCATCACTATAAATCTCCTAAAAACATGTCGTCTTTAAAACCTATAAGATATAATTTTTTCCTGGCTCTTGTAACAGCCGTATATAACCAGCGCATATAATCTTTGTCCATACCATTGGGTAAATACGGTTGTTCTATAAAAATAGTTTCCCACTGCCCACCTTGTGATTTATGACAAGTTATTGCATATGAAAACTTTACCTGCAATGCATTAAAGTATTTGTTTGACTTAACTTTGAGAAATTTTTTATACTTTGAATTCTCTTCTGCATAATCAAGCATCACTTCCTGATATAATTTATTGCCTTCTTCATAAGAGAGCGACGGAGTTTCAGTTGTCAACGTGTCGAGCAATAAAACAGTTTCAAAAGGTTTTAAATTAGGATAATCTGTCATTTGTACTTTTACTTCCGCGAAGCGAAAACCATACAATTCTTTAATGCTAAAAATTTCCAGAATTTCTATAATATCTCCATTTGCTATAAAACCGGCATCGCTCTGAATATCTAACCAAAAATAATTATTCTTGACCACCATAAGATAATCACCGGGACTTACTTCTTCTTCCTTATAAAGTATGCGTTCCCGTATTTGCTGATTATATAGATTTGCCCGCTTATTTGAGCGTACAATAAAAGCGGTTCCCTCGTTTCCATATAAACTGTATGAATCATTAATAGCATCCAGAATGTCGTGACCTTCAATAAGTCTTTCAACGTCAGTTTGCTCGCTCAGGTCAAATTTAAAATCTTCATAAAGCTCATCTGCTAAAAATTCTCGTATGCGCGTGGCATTTTTAAGAATTCCGCTGGTTTCTGCCTGGCGCATTACCTCGTCCAGCTCAATCTCCTGCACTTCTTTATTAAATTGCATACTGAGCAATCTTGCGTCCAGCGCCGGACTCAAATCCATTTTAACCGGCGGCAACTGCGCATGATCGCCTATAAGCAAAAGCTTACACTTATGGCCAGAATAAACATATTGCATAAGATCATCAAGCAGAGAACCATTTTCAAAAAGCTTAGAATCTGAGGCCGTGTCTGATATCATTGAAGCTTCATCTACAATAAAAAGTGTGTTGCGATGCTTGTTGCGCTGTAATGTAAATGATACTCCGCCCCCACTTTGTTTTTTAGGATAATAGATCTTTCTGTGAATGGTTTGCGCGGGCGTATCACTGTAATTACTTATAACTTTTGCTGCTCTTCCTGTGGGAGCAAGCTGTACAGAAGACATTTTTACCTGCCATAAATTTTTTACAAGGGTTCCTATTACCGTTGTTTTACCTGTTCCGGCATAACCTCTCAATAAAAAAATAGTGTCATTTTCTTTAGCTAAAACGAACTGGCTCAGCAGTTGAAGCAGTAAATCTTGTTTAATTGTTAGGGTGTGCGGAAAATCTTTTTGTAGTTTATTATAAAAATCCTGGCGGTCAAGCTCCATATATCGCTTATCTTGTGAGCAAAGATAGTAATGAATTTTTTGGAATATTCTTTAACGATTAAAAAAAAATTGTAGATTTGCCTATAACCTATATTAATTTATAAAACCAAACATCGAATGAAATTTGTAATTCAATTAGCTCTATGGATTGTTATTGGAGTACTGGGATACTTGCTATTTAACTCTGTTTATGGTGAAGTAAAATTCAACGACCTCAAGGTAGTACGCTATCAAAAGGCTATTGAGAACCTAAAAGACATCCGTAA
Source organism: Leeuwenhoekiella sp. (assembly GCA_036961055.1). Taxonomy (GTDB): domain Bacteria; phylum Bacteroidota; class Bacteroidia; order Flavobacteriales; family Flavobacteriaceae; genus Leeuwenhoekiella. The sequence goes on from JBALXG010000188.1 coordinate 1,969, forward strand.
TTCACAGTTAGCCTACAAACAAGTAACTGGAAAATTTGCTGGTAATTTTGATGATCTTGTTCGATTTATTGATACTGCTCAGTTTACATTAACTGCTCGTAGAGATACGCTGGTATTAGATGAAGCTCAGACTAAAGCATACGGTGTAGATACTATGAAAGAAGAAACTATTGTTGATACTTTAGGTACAGCACCTGTTAAAGATTCTCTTTTTGGTAATTCAACCAGATATAAAACAATGATGAAAGTGCCCATTAAAGGTGTAGATGCAAATTATGAAATGCAGGCGGGTACCACTTTAAAAAATGATATTAAAATTCCGGTTTTTGAAGCAAAAGTTTCTAAGGACGTTCTGTTATACGATCAACCTAAAGATTACATATCTAAAGAAAAACAAGTTATATCTGTCGACGGTGTAAATGGCGCTTACCTTTCTGTAGGTTCAATGACCGAGGTAAATACTAATGGTAACTGGCCACAGAGTTACGGTAGCAATGACGAGTAAATCTACCGAAAATAAGGATTACAATAAACTATCCATCCAAGTAAGCTTGGATGGATTTTCATTTTATGTAAGAAATGAAATAAATAACCATACTTCAGATTTTACCTATATCCCATTTCTGGAATCTCAATCTCCTAATGCGGCACTAGACCAAATAATTGAAATTTTCGCAGATAATCACGTGCTTCAAGCCGATTTTAAGAGTGTGGAGGTAGTTTATAAAAATGAATTATTTACACTAGTTCCTTCCGCCCTCTTTGATAAATCAAAACTTACTGATTATTTAAAATATAACATTAAAATTTTACAGACAGATTATGTCGCCTATGACGAAATAAATGAGCATAATCTGGTTAATGTTTATATTCCGTACACAAATATCAATAATTATTTTTTTGACAGGTTTGGCAGTTTTACATTTTTGCACAATATGTCTGTATTTGTAAAAGAAGTTCTTGATAACGCTGAAGTTACTTCACCTACTAAAATAGCAACTCATCTAGGAGAAAATTCTATTGATGTGGTAATTCACAAAGGCAAGCAACTTTTGCTGGCTAATACGTACGATTATAACACTCCTGAAGATGTTCTCTACTACCTGCTTTTTTGCATGGAACAGTTAGATCTTAATACCAATGAAACAGAACTCAGTCTAAGCGGAAAGATTGCTAAAAATGACGACATATATAATCTGGCGTATAAATACATAAGAAAGATCGGGATTAATGAAAATGATGAATTAAACGGATTGCAGAATCTGAAGATCCCCATCATTTAAAAAATAAGCTATGAGAATAATAAGTGGTAACTACAAAGGCAGACGTATTACAGCTCCTAAAAAGCTTCCGGTGCGCCCGACCACAGACATGGCTAAGGAATCTTTGTTTAACATTTTGCGCAACAGTTTTACCTTTAGTCAGGTAAAAGTTCTTGATCTTTTTTCCGGCACAGGTAATATAAGTTATGAGTTTGCATCCCGTAGCTGCACAAGTATTACCGCCGTAGATCAGGATATGGGTTGTGTTCGGTTTATAGAAAAAACCGCTAACGAACTAGAAATGCCTATCATAGCAATTAAAAATGATGTTATTAAATTTCTCGATCGATCGCCAGGCACTTACGACATCATATTTGCAGATCCTCCTTATAATCTAGATAAATCTGAATTTTTAAAACTTGCCGACAAAGTTTTTGAAAAGGAATTATTACTACCTAACGGTGTCCTCATTATAGAACACAGCAAACTGATGTCACTTGACGAGCATCCTAATTTACAAGAAACACGTAAATACGGAAGCAGCTCCTTCAGCTTTTTTGGCGCAAAATAAACCCGAAAGCAATAAATTTTCAGCTTTAAAATCTCACTTAAAGAGACCAAAAACGCCCAAAAGCATACTAAAATCCCCGAAATAACATAAAAAAAAGCAGGCCTATAAGCCGGATTCTGTTTTCGCGAAAGCGAAATCCTTATCATTTATCTGGATGTACGGTTGCCCGCACATTCTATCTGCCTACCCGCCGGCATCACACGGGACGCGCTTAGCAACCGGTTTACATGGCATTGCACCGCATAGAGTTTACCTGTTTTCACTACAGCATTACCTGTACATACTTTCTGTTGCACTTGTCCTATCCCGCACTAATAAAATCAGTACGGGACGACGGCCGTTAGCCGCTATGCTTCCCTACGGTGTCCGGACTTTCCTTTCCAATATTATCGGAACGATAAGGCGGCCTGCTTCGGTAAAAATACACTTTTAACAATTGCTATTTAAAAGTGTTTACGGCTTATTTGATAATACATATTGTTAATAAAATTTACTAAAAACTGGTCATCGCCGTGCCAATTGATACAGCAATTTTTATCTTTGTTGCTCTGTATATTTCAGACTTCTTTAGCTGAAAAAAAATCAAAAATACCTGTGGAGCATTTTATAGTATCGGCAAGAAAGTACCGCCCGGCAACGTTTAAGGATGTTGTAGGACAGCAGGCCATTACCAATACTCTTGAGAATGCAATTGCAAACAACCACCTCGCTCAGGCGCTGCTGTTTACCGGTCCACGAGGAGTAGGTAAAACAACCTGCGCGCGTATTCTGGCAAAACTGATTAATCAACAAGCCGAAAAAAGCGAGGATGAAGATTATGCCTTTAATATTTTTGAGTTAGATGCGGCTTCAAATAACTCAGTTGACGATATACGTAATCTTATAGATCAGGTGCGCATCCCGCCGCAGGTAGGAAAATACAAGGTTTATATTATAGATGAAGTGCATATGTTGTCTCAGGCAGCATTTAACGCGTTTTTAAAAACACTCGAAGAACCGCCAAAACACGCTATTTTTATCCTCGCAACGACCGAAAAACATAAGATAATACCTACTATTTTATCGCGTTGCCAGATTTTTGATTTTAAAAGAATCACAGTAAAAGACATTCGGGAGCATCTTGTAGATATCGCAAAACAAGAAGATATTGTTGCCGAAGAAGAAGCGCTGCACATAATTGCACAAAAAGCAGATGGCGCTTTGCGTGACGCACTTTCCACTTTTGACCGTGTGGTAAGTTTTTCCGGAAGGGAGCTTACGCGACAAGCGGTGACAGAAAATCTTAACGTACTCGATTATGAATCGTATTTTGAGGCGACAGATCTTATTCTTGAAAATAACATTCCGCAGCTGCTGCTTAATTTTAATGAAATATTAAGTCGTGGTTTTGACGGGCATCATTTTATTTCGGGCCTTGCGTCGCATTTTAGAGATCTTATGGTTTGTAAAACCGAAGCTACAATTGTGTTGCTTGAAGTAGGTGAACAAACTAAAGTGAAATATAAAGAGCAAGCCAGAAAAACCTCGATGCAGTTTTTAATGCAAGCGCTGGAGATGGCAAATGATTGTGATCTCAAATATAGAACCAGTCGCAATCAACGTTTACTCGTCGAGCTTTGTCTCATGCAAATGGCCTCTATCACTTATGATGGAGAAAAAAAAAATGACGGTCCCTTCATAATTCCCGCGAGTTATTTTAAAACTGATGGCGCAACTGCTAAAATAAAAGAGAAACCTTCAACTGAAAATCACGAAATTTCTAAAGCTAAAGCTGAAAATATTCCGGCTAATAATTCGCTTCAGGAGGCGATTATTGACACTTCTAAGCCGATTTTGGATAAAACTGAAGCAGAACTTCCTAAAATTAATAAACCACAATTAGACATCCCAGGACCGCATGTTTCCGGTTTATCATTAAAAGGACTTCAGCGTAAAAAGGAAATTCTTCAGAAAAAAAGCGAACAAAAAGTTGATCTTTCTAAACTTCCACGAGAACCTTTTACAGAAATCGCAATGCAGGCCGCATGGAAAGAATATGTAGCCCGGCTTGAGAAAAAAGGTGAAAAAATTATGGCTTCAAATCTGGAAACAGAAA
>JBALXG010000189.1:0-5882 GCA_036961055.1 Leeuwenhoekiella sp.
TCGCTGAAGGATTTCTATGAAAAGGATCATTAGGATCGTCAAACCATTGTGCTGTGGTTACAAAATGACCAAAATCTTTCACTACCTCAGCCTCCGGTTTAATGACTTTGTAGTTTATGGTTTGTTTGAGACCGTCTTTATAATTTAGGGCTAATCGTGCCCTGCCCCATTTCTTGCCTTGAACTTTATAATGAAAATAACCGCTTTGGGTTTTCTCAGCTTTTTGTATTTCAAGTGCACCTTCAGGTTCAACTTTCAAAGAAGTGACCGCACTATCATATTTTAAAAATAAATCTGCATGCACATCTTCCGGTAAAACATAACCGGGAACTCCCACTGCCACCGGACGTTTTTCTTCTATAAGTTTTTGCTGGATGTTTTCAATTTTATCGGTTAAAACAAATTTTAAAGCGAAATTCTTCTCTTCTCCGGGTTTTAGAATTAATGCTGAAGGTGTATTCCATTCGGTTACACCTTTCCATTCAGTATCGGCGTAAGCTTTACTTAAAGGCATCCATTCATGATATCCTTCAAACACAATACTGCGCCGCGTAGGATCATCAAGTAAAGGGCGATATGCTTCAAAAGGCATATTTTCTTCCGGTAGAACCAATAAAACAGGACCATGACCGCTTAATCGTTTGACTTCAAGATAGCCCGCATCTTCCCCAATATATGGATCGAAAAATACATTTTGCGCATGTGTATCATCAAGGGATTTTCCTTCCAGAATATTATTAAAAACCATAGGAATTCCCAAAGCACCTACCTCAACCGCAGCCGTAGATTTGTTTTTAAGTTTAAAACGCATCACCAGATTATCTCCATCAACCTCATAATACCGCGTAATAATGAGTGGTAAGTCTTCAGGAAAAGTAGGCGATAAATCAGCTGCAGCGAGCGATTTTCCATCAGTTTTAACCGATTTTACTGCTGCTCTATGCCATGCTGAAGAGTAACTTTTCCAGCTTCCGTCAGCTTGTTTTATTCTAAGGTTAAGATCACCCAATTGGTAGGTGCTGTCTTTATCCCGAATTGTAATGCGGTCGCCCGGTGTAAAATCGAAGTCCGGATTTGTTTTTGGCGAAAGCTGAGCAACTGTTTGTGAAGCCTCAACCAATTTTAAATTGAAAGCCGGGGTTTCTACTGTTACATAACCCTTATCAAGACCTAAAGTTGACGGTCTTTTAGTAATATTATCCCAATAGGTTTGGGCGTTGATCTGCGTAATTGCAGTGAATAAAAGAAAGCTTAAAGCGAAATATTTTTTGCTGCTTATCATGTAATTGATTTGAACTTATAAAACTCGTAAACTGGAAAGTTGTGTGCGATGAACTATTTCAGCGATACATCGAGATAAACAGAATGACGATCGTAGGTTTCAAAAAATGGTTTAAACGCTATTCCGTCAACTGTAAATCTTAAAGTCTCAGGATCACCTTTTATCGATTTGCTAATGTCGCCGGCATCAAGCGTCATCTTACGCCAATCTGTTCTGGGTTCTGGCTCTTGGGCAGCTAATAAAACCGGCCCATAAAAAAGGCTGGCAATATTTGGCTGATCCATCACGGGATCAAGATAAAAACTGAAAGGCATTCTTAGCTCTACAATGTCACCATCTTTCCACTTTCGGTTTAACGTCAGGTAGTTTCCAGGCTCTGCCGCTACCGTTTGTTCTTTTCCATTTATTTTTACAAAAAATCCTGATTTTGCCCAGCCGGGTACGCGTACATTCAGGTCAAACTTCCCACCGCCTTTTATGGTAAGCTGCGTTTTGTCGTTATAAGGAAATGAGGTTGACTGCTCAACGGTAATATCCCGTTCTTTCCAGTTAAGTGTAGAAGGCACATAAAGATTTACATAAAGCACATCATTGTCTGCACTTCTAAAGTAGATAGAATTTTGAAGTTTTGTGCTGCTTTCAAGCGCTGTGCCATTGCAACAGGTAAAACCTGTCATATTTGGATTACCAAAACTTTTAACCGAACCGGGATTTAAAGGTATATGATAGGTATTTGCGGGGCTGTCTTCTGCAACCGAAGCGAGAATATCATTGTAAAGTCCCTGCTCATAGTAATCCATAAAATCAACCTGCTGGTCATAAAGAAAAAGATTTCTGGTGAGTTTTAACATGTTGTAAGTGGCGCAGGTTTCATTTTGCCCGCCATTAGAAAATCCGTTTTTGTAAAGCGTAGCGGGCTCAGCGGTAAAACATTCTGCGTTGCTGGGACTGCTGGCACCGGCAATTCCACCAATGCTGTACATGTAATTTGATCGCACTTTATGCCAAAAGTTATCGGCCACCCGGTAATATTCGGGCGCATCAGAATCGCGATACATTTCCAGAGCGCCTACAATCTGAGGAACATGCTGATTAGCGTGCTTCCCCCGGAAGGTATCTACATTTTTTGCCAGACCGTGCGTGTGACCGGCATCACCAAAAAAGACTTCTATATTGTCAAAAAGCTGTGCACATTTAAGATATTTCTCTTCGTTTGTAATTCTGTAAAGCCTCGCCATCGCCTCGTTCATACCTCCATATTCGCCCGCGATATAACTGTTCCACATAGTAATAAGTGTTTCTTTAGGCAGTTTACTCAACCGCGCATAAACCCAATCGCTCATTTCTCTTGCGATAACAAGTGCTTTTTCATTGCCACTTACTTCATAAACATCCATCAGCCCTGCAAGAATCTTATGTAATGTATAATACGGCGCCCAGATCTGAGTTTCCTGTCCGCCATAAGAAGCGCCGTTTTCCAGCATAATAAACTGGTCCGGCGGATAAGCACTAATATATCCTTCTCCCCAGTTCCAGTAATCTGTTCTTATACCTTCTTCGCTCAGGTCAGAAGTATATCCAGATTTGCCAGCACCCGGTGGCACTTTATTAGGATCTGCAACAAATTCACCTCCCGGCTGCTGTGGCTTTCCTGACAATTGTGATAATTTGTAAAGCGTGTTGATCATATAATTCATCTTCTGGCTAAAATTGTCATGAAGTTTCTGATCATATCCCGTGCTGGCGTAAGCTTGCGCAATAGCCGTTAAATAATGCCCGGATGCATGCCCGCGTAGTTTAGTTTCCTGCGTATCCCAGACACCCAGAGGCTGAGTTCCTTCAGGCTGCTCTTGCCCGAAGGCGTTGCGAAACATATAGAGAAAAGAATTAGGATCAGCTTCTGAAAGCGTATTAATGAACTTGTCACGATTTTCAATAAATTTTGTGTTGTGACCCTGAGAATCTGGCTCCAATGTAACCTGATTAAGGTCGAAGGTTTCCAGTTTACGTTTTGGCGTGGCTGCTTCATTGCTTTGTTTTACAGTAATTGTGGCTTTCGGCTGAAAACCTGTACCGCTAACAATTCCAGTTACCGTATAAGTTCCAGTTTTAAGAACTTCGCTGTTATCTTTTGGGGCAGGCCAAATAACACGAACTTTTGGTCCTTTAAATTTATCGCGATATTTACCGTCTAAATATATTGGAATTCTGGGCAGGTCTCCTACCGTTGTCTCAACAGCTACGTCAGGCACACTTTCCAGATATTCCGTATAAAGAGGCGGCTCTGTTCTGGTCATTTGTGGTGATTCGGTTTCCGGCTCATTTAGTTCTTCAGCATTTTCTTCCTGAGAACCCAATGCGCTATTATAAATTCCTGAAATCTGTTTTGAATTTAGAGGAATGCGATATAAACGCAAATCATGCAATTTAGCATCGAGATAAGGATCACCGGGAGCTAAAGATTTGCCTATATAAAGCAGATTTGATTTAGGTGAATCTGTATCAAAAAATTTATCAAGTGAAATTTTAATGGCCTTGCTTTCTGAAACTTTTTCACCGTTGATATAAGTTGTCAAAGACTCTGACGGAACATCAACAACGACCGCAAAATGCACCCATTTATTAGCGCTTATTTTTGGCGAATTAGACTCGATTATTTTGTTATTTTCAGTTTTGATGACTGCCTGATAGCCTTCGCCCGCTTCAGTTCCCATTGGGGCAACAAATAAATTTCTTTCCGAATCTTTTCCAAAATCAAAAATGCGCTGGCCACTTTGTGTAGATCGCATATAAACCCAGCCGGTTACGCTCATGGATTCTAAGTTGGTCAACGCTTCCCCGGGAAGTTTTATGTACGCTTTACTTCCTGCTTTTAAAGACAGTACTTTCCCAAACTGATTATCTTCAACAAAATCTGCATTTCCTTCAATTTTTCCGTGAAGATTATTACGAGACCAGTCCTGAGCATCGCCATCAAAAACATAACGAGAGATTAACGCGGTTTCTCCTATTCCATCTAAAATCTGATCGCCGCTTTGGTTTTGAGCGCTAACTGTGCTTCCTGCCAGACTAGTTATTACAAGAATAATACACAGTAATAATTTGAATATTTTCATTTTTTAAAACACTTTTTATAATAAAATTGAATCTTTTCTTGCATATTTCTACCTAATATTATTTGGTTTTGGATTCCTTATAAATCTTATCCCACGAGGGAGGTTTTACACCTAAAAGCTTTTCTACAAAAAAGTCTTTTCGTTTGCGTTCGCCAAATTCGCCGCCAGCAGTGTGTGACATTCCGGGAAGTACTACCAGATCAAAATTCTTATTTGCTTTTATCAGCGCATCTGCAAATTGCATGGTTGAAGCAGGATCTACATTGTCATCTACTTCTCCTACCATTAATAAAATATCTCCTTCAAGCTCATCTGCATGTTCAATATTTGAACAAGCGGCGTATTGCGGACCAACGGGATAGCCCATCCATTGTTCATTCCACCAGATTTTATCCATTCGGTTATCATGACAGCCACAGGAGGCAACGGCCACTTTATAGAAGTCTGAATTAAAAACCAGCGCAGCACCGGCATTTTGACCGCCGGCAGAAGTGCCATGAATGCCCACATGATCTGCATCCATATAAGGATACTTTTTCGCGGCAGCTTTAATCCACAGTTTTCTGTCCGGGAAACCGGCATCTTTCAGGTTTTTCCAGCAGATATCGTGAAATGCTTTAGAGCGGTTTGAAGTTCCCATTCCATCTATCTGAACCACGATAAAACCCAGCTCTGCCAGTGAAGACATAGACCAGTAATAAGACTGAAAATCCTTAGGCACAAATGAATCATGCGGACCCGCGTAGATATATTCAATAATGGGATATGTTTTTGCAGAATCAAAATTTGTAGGCCGTATAATTACTCCCCAGATATCTGTTTTTCCATCGCGTCCTTTAGCCGAAAAAACTTCGGGCATTTTCCAGCCTGTCGCGACAAGATCTGTAATATCACCTTCCTGCAGTTTCATGACCGTTTTACCCGATTTTTCCTCTTTTAACACCGATTTTTGCGGCATATCTACACGAGAATATTGATCTGTATAAAAGGTATAATCTGGCGAAAAAGTGACTTTATGGTTGCCATTTTCGGTGGTGTAGCGCTTAAAATTCTTTCCATCAAAATCAATGCGGCAATATTGCAAAAAGTAAGGATCCATGTTTTTATCCATTCCGCTGGCGGTAAAATAAATCTGGCGTTTCTCGTCATCAACTTTTAAGACTTCGCGCACAGGCCAATCACCACTGGTAATTTGATTTTTTACTTTTCCTGTTTCAGAATCATATAGGTACAGATGATTCCACCCGTCTCGTTCTGATGCCCAGATAATTTCGTTTTTATCTTTTACGTCATGGCGAAATTTTTTACCGCTGTAGTCTATAAAAGTTGGGCTGGTTTCATCAATGATCGCACGTACTTTTCCGGAAGCTGCATCAACCGAAAGAACCCGATAAACCTGATGCCCGCGCTGATTGTATTCAAAAGTAAAAGCGCTGCTGTCATCAAGCCACTCGATACTATTAATGCTGTACTGACTATCAAAT
>JBALXG010000018.1:0-3392 GCA_036961055.1 Leeuwenhoekiella sp.
TGCATTAACTCATGATACTGTTGTACATAAAGCAGATGAGAATAATGTAAAAATTATGTTACGTCTTAAATAAGACATAACCGGTTCAAATTAATAATTAAAAACCCTGGAGTCAGGCTAGAAGTTAGGGAATAGTCCTAAAGCTTTAGACAAAGAGATGCGAAAGCATCCGCCTGCTACAAAACACATTAAATTATGCCAAGATCAGTAAATTCAGTTGCTTCAAGAGCCCGAAGAAAAAAGGTTCTTAAGCAGGCCAAAGGTTACTTTGGAAGACGTAAAAACGTCTATACAGTTGCAAAAAACGCGGTTGACAAGGCTATGCTTTATGCATACCGTGACCGTCGTCAAAAGAAAAGAAATTTCCGTGCATTATGGATCACTCGTATCAACGCGGGTGCTCGCTTACACGGGATGTCTTATTCACAGTTTATGGGTAAAATGAAAAATAGCGGAATCGAACTTAACCGTAAGGTTTTAGCAGATTTAGCTATGAATCACCCAGCAGCTTTTGAGGCGATTGTAAATCAAGTAAAATAAGGGCTCACGCCTATTTAAAATAACTATTATCCGCTTATAGAAAAGCCCGTTAGTAAATTTTACTAACGGGCTTTTTAATGTGAAAGAATTAATTTTTGTAATATTACTGATCCCATTTAAAGGTTATCTCCTGAAGCATAGCTTTATTTAAACTTTGCATTACAGGACATGTTTTTGCGGTATGCTCAAGAATTTTACGCGACTTCTCATCAACAACAGATGGAAGATTAAGAAGTACTTGAATCTCAGAAATACGTCTGGGATCTGCCGCCATAACCTTTGTCACTTCAGCAGTGGTTCCTATAAGTTCGATATTCATTTGAGCTGCCTTAATACCCATAACAGTTATCATACAACTAGCAAGAGCAGTTGCTACAGTGTCTGTAGGAGAAAATGCTTCTCCTTTACCGTTATTGTCTGTAGGCGCATCGGTAATAAAAGTGTTTCCAGATTGTATATGCTCGCACTCTGTGCGCAAATCGCCTTTATAAATAACTTTACTTGTCATATTAATCTTTTAAAGTATCTAATTTATCAATAACATCTGAAGGAACAATTACTTCTTCTAAAGAAAGATCAGGACCGTATTTCATTATATATACAGCTTTATTATCATAGCCTGCTGCATCTTTTACATAATTAAATTTATTTTCAACATAAAGCGTTTCATAACCACTTTCAGCTGAAGCATACAGATCTTCTGCAGAGGCAAGTCTTAAAAGAGTATCTAATGTAAGATCAAAACCTCTTACCGCGTAGCTATTAGGATCAATACCGTACTTTTCTCTGTAAGCGTTTACAAATGAATTTGAACTGTCAAATAAAAACTCCTTATCAATAGATGGATAATGGAAGTTAAGATTCATCAAAGTGATATTTGAAACATCATCACTGTCATATGCGCTTCCTTTATATGTGGTAAGAAGTGTTATTTTTTTATCGGCAACTTTAGTGCTCAAATTGGTTGTCACATTACTTACAAGGGGAATATCATTAGTTTCCAAAACAATCCAATTTTCTAACGTTGCAGATATTTTTGCATCTAAGTCATTAGCATTTAAATAAAGACCTTTCTCCCCTTTACGAGGATCAACAACTTTAGCATTAGGAAATCTATTTAGAATTTCGTTTTTAACTTTAGAGTTTTTCCCATCTGCAATGATAATAACATTTTTGCCCGTTGCAGCAATGGCTATATAATCAACCATCTTCTGCCTTAGTACATCTTCTGAAGGCCGCGATTGAAATATGTTTGAACTCATATCTATTTTAGGGGTAATAGGAGAAACCACAGGTACTTTATACCTACTTAGCAAAGCACTTGTTTTCTCAACATTTGCACCTACAAAAGGTCCTATTACAGCGTCTGTCTTTGAAAAATCGTTGTTAGAAATAATATTTTCAATCTTTCTGGCATTTCCAGCCGTCTCACGTTGAACATATTGCGTGTCATATACAGATAACTTAGTAGAAATTCCTAAACTTTTAACTGAATCTACAGCCATTAACGCACCACTGTAAAAGTCTAAAGCAATACGCATAACTCCATCTTCTCGTATAACATTTTTACGCACATCTGCGGTATCTACTACAGTCTTGCTCAGATTTAAAGGAAGCATCAGAGCTATATTTTTTGTAGAAAAATTGGTTAGATTTTGTGCCAAATCAATTTGGCCCGCGTTGCCTTTTGCAGACTCACTCAATATAAGAGACTTTGGAACTTTTAAAATCATTCCATTTTTTAAACCATCTGCAAGAGAAGGATTAAGAGCTACTAATTCTTCTTCGGTTAAATCCCATCTTTTGGTTAATCTAAAAATATTCTCACCTTGCTGAACTTCATAAAATCCATATTCAGAATCTTCAATAACTGCATTTTTAGTATAAGATTTATCAGGCACATTTAAGATAGCACCTTCTTTTAACCCATTTTTAATATCAGGATTAAGCTCTTCAAGTTCTTCTATTGTTATACCATACATCGCCGCAAGACCATATTTAGTTTCCTTTGGTTTTACTATGTGCTTTCGGTTTGTGTTAGTAGGTTTATCAATCTCTGATGCGCCTTCTTTATAATCTACAGGGATTTTAATTTCCTCTCCTGTTCTTAGTTCTGCAGCATACAACTGAGTATTGTATCTCTTGATTACATCAACAGGGACATCATATATTTTTGAAAGTCTGAAAACAGTTTCTCCTTTTTTAACCTTGTGAATTTTAAACTTTCCGTCAAAATTAGAAGCTGTTTCTGTGTTGACAGTTTTGTTACCCGGTAGAATTAATACAAGACCGGGGTACAAATCATCACTGGCTTCGGGATTGAGGCGATACAGTTCATAAACTGTAATGTTATATTTATTTGCAATAGAAGACACGGTCTCTCCTTCTTGTACTCTATGGCTTGCATATGATTGCTGACCAATAGAGGAACAGCTGAAAAAGACAAAGACAAAAAGGAATATTATTAAAACATTTTTCATTTACACAAATTTTTTAAAACAGAAAGCTTATTAATTACTCCCACTCAATTGTGGCTGGCGGTTTAGAACTAATATCATATACAACTCTATTAACGCCTTTTACCTTATTTATTATATCATTTGAAACCTTTTGCAAAAATGCGTATGGTAGATTTACCCAATCTGCAGTCATCCCATCTGTACTTTCTACCGCGCGTAATGCAACACATTTTTCATATGTACGCTCATCACCCATCACACCTACAGAATCTACCGGAAGCAACATTGCACCAGCCTGCCAGACTGAATCATACAATCCCCAGTCTTTAAGGGCATTTATAAAAATTGAATCTACTTCTTGCAGAATACGCACTTTCTCCGGAGTTATATCTC
>JBALXG010000018.1:3402-15023 GCA_036961055.1 Leeuwenhoekiella sp.
GTCTACCCAGTAATGACTTGTCCATTCCCATGGTAGCACCCACTCGTCTTACTTCATCTTTAAACAACATGCGTAAAGGCTCTACCACTTTTAATTTCATAAAATCTGGTAAACCACCCACATTATGATGTGATTTTATTGTCGCTGAAGGGCCACCAGTAGCAGAAAGTGACTCTATAACATCAGGATATATCGTTCCTTGTCCTAACCATTTTACACCCTGAACAAGATGTGACTCATCATCAAAAACTTCTATAAAAACGCGCCCTATGGTTTTGCGCTTTTCCTCCGGATCACTAATACCTGCAAGCGCACCTATAAAACGATCTGCAGCATCTACACCTTTTACATTAAGCCCCATACCTTCATACTGGTCCAGAACGTCCTGAAATTCATTTTTTCTAAGTAAGCCGTTATTAACAAAAATACAGTACAGATTTTTGCCTATCGCTTTATGTAGTAGCATTGCGGCAACAGATGAATCTACACCACCAGAGAGACCTAAAACAACTTTATCCTTCTCTCCTATTGTTTTCTTAAGCAAGTCAACCGCAGATTCTACAAAACTATCTGGAGTCCAGTCTTGCGCCACACCAGCTATATTTATAAGAAAATTTTGAAGTATTTGTTTACCATCTGTTGAATGATAAACTTCTGGATGAAATTGAATCGCATAAGTTTCTTCTCCCTTAAGCCTGTACGCAGCATTGGGCACATCATGCGTGCTAGCTAGCCTTACCGCGCCTTCAGGTAAAGATTTAATAGTATCACTATGGCTCATCCAGACCTGGCTTCCTGCCTCTACACCTTCAAAAAATGCTTCTTCTTCCTTTACAAATGAAAGATTTGCTCTACCATATTCTCTAGTACTTGAATCACCTACTTCTCCCCCATGAAAATGAGCCAAATACTGTGCTCCATAACAAACACCCAGAAGCGGTTTTTTACCTCTTATCTGGCTTAAATCAGGATGTGGGGCATCTTCTCCACGCACCGAAAAAGGCGATCCCGAAAGAATTACCGCCTTATAGCTGCTTAAATCTTCTGGTAACTTATTATAGGGTTTAATCTCACAAAAAATATTTAACTCTCGTATACGACGCGCTATAAGCTGAGTATACTGTGAGCCAAAGTCAAGGATAAGTACATTATTCTGCATAAAAACTGATAGAATAAGGTTTTAAATTGAAAAAATCAAAGATTAAAACCTAATGGTTTATAGAACTGCCCGCAAATTTAAGGTTTTTATTTGCCTTAATATGGGAAAAAATGGCTTCCTGAAAATTTACCTAAAACACCCGAAAATCGGTCGAAATAACCAATTTATTGACCAGTGCTACCTTTTTAGTCAAAATGCCTTACAATCATATATGCATCAGTTAAAATTATATGTTTATTAAGAATATAAAATAAACACTTGGTTTAATTTTAAAATAAAAATCGTGTTTCCTTCTACCAAACAACCAGAGCTTTTAAAGCAACCGCTTAATATTCTTGAAGAATTACTTCAGTTTAAAATCAAACCATTTAAAGCAGAATCCTTTAAAATTGTTGAGGATAAAATGGTTAGCAGTCAAAATATGTATCAAAAGGATTTTCTTGTTCCTAAAATAAACTTATTCAGCAAAGTTTTTATAACGCAGTTTAAGTCAACTAATAAAATGCGTTATTTTTTTTCTTCTTTTGATTTAAAAAACGACTACATAAATGCACTCACTAAATGTGTTAACCAACTCTATGACTATCTGGGTCCAGATGACAACGGACTTACAAAATTTACGGCTGAAGATAAAAAGGATATTCTAAATGCACGATATTTATGGAGTGGCAGAAAATGGAAAAAAAATTTATGTGGTTGCGATATCGTTATAGATGCGCATACTTCAGAATGGGTTTTTCTTTTAATCACTGTTAGCCCTTAAATGCCAGTATTTAATTTAATCATTAAACATTAAACTGGAATGGATAATATATGTGATCGCGAATGGAATTTTAGGATCACGCATGCAAGGTTTTCCTATATACCAATGTTTAGCTGAAATTGATAATGTTAGTTGTCATCATAACGTTGCGAAGAGTATTTAGAAAAAAGTACTTTTATAAATATCTATTTTGATAACAGCTATATAGCCCATTTTTTAAATTGAAAAATATGAAATATTTAACGGCACTAATTTTTGCTATTGCCATAGTATTTGCCGCTTATTTGTTAGCCAACTCGTATACCAGCAGAGCTAATCCTGACGGCACAATTTCTGTAACTGGTCTGGGAAGTGAAGACTACACCTCTGATTTAATTGTTTGGGAAGCTGATTTTGTACGTAATAATGCAGATTTACAACAGGCTTTTAATGATTTAGCCAAAGACAAAAATATCGTTAAACAATACCTGATAGCTAAAGGAATTAAAGAAGAAAATATAATATTTGAAGCGGTTCGTACTAATGAACAACGTGAAAATCAATATCAGAATGGCAACTTCACCGGAAGCATTTTTGTAGGCTATGAACTTAGACAAACTGTAAGAATTGAATCTGGAGAAGTAGAAAAAACCGAAACCGTATCAAGAGAAATCACAGAACTGTTAAATAAAGGGGTGCAGCTTCAAAGTAGTCCGCCGCGATATTATTATACAAAACTTGCCAATCTTAAAATCGAAATGATTTCAAAAGCAACAGAAGATGCTCGTTTACGGGCTGAGAATATTGCAGAAAACAGTGGTGGCACTCTAGGTAAACTTAAAAGTGCAAAAATGGGAGTCTTTCAAATTACAGGGCAAAACAGCAGTGAGGATTATAGTTGGAGTGGATCATTTAATACTGTTGATAAAAAGAAAACAGCTAGTATCACAATGAGGCTAGAATATGAAATAGATTAAAACCTCTCTTTTTGACATAAATATTAGCATAATTTGCATAAAAATCAGCTCTTACTTATGTTGTTTAGGTCTGGATTAAAATATCAATGTGTAAAATCACGTATAACACTTATAAAAAAAAGGCTTATAAATATATAGAAAACTATTTCTGCCAAATTTCCGTCAATTCCTGAAATACCTCCAAAAGCTATAACTGCAGCAACTAAGGCTATGATTAGAAATAAAAGAATCCACTTTAACATAATAAATCTATTATCTAATAACAGACATTAATATAATAAATATTAATAATAACACATTCCTTAATATTATTAAGACATTATAATTATTATATAAAATAATTTTTACTTAAAAAACTCATAATAAAATCTTAAACAAATCTATAATTAATAACAATATTTTTGGATTTTTAACTTATATTTGCCAAAATAATTTTTTTATAATTCCTTTTTTAACCCCCTCAATTGTAAAATTATGTCAATTTCCACTCAACTCAAATCTCTTAGAGAATCGGCAGGGTATTCGCAGAAAAAAGTGTCTGCCGAACTTGGTATTACCCAAGGTGCTTACTCGTTAATAGAGAATGGGCAAAATTCTATCACCACTGAACATCTCCTTACGCTGAGCAGTTTATATAGTGTTCCTACCGATTTTATCCTTAAAGGATCCCGCAATTCAATTATCATGTCGTCAAATAATGGTTTCGTACCACTTATTAATGTAGAGGCTCGTGCCGGATTTGTAGAAAACAGGGATAGCGATGAATGGTTAGGCGCTTTAGAAATGTTTAAAATACCGGGTTTTGAACCTGCACACGGTCAAAAATTATTTGAAGTTGAAGGTGACAGTATGATCCCAACACTGATGCATGGTGATATTCTTATTACACAACATGCTGATGATCTTGCAGAAATATTAGATGGCTCTGTAGCTGTTATAGTAACAGAAAAATCTGTACTTACTAAACGCATTAAGAAAGATTTAAACAACAATGCCATTATTCTTATAAGTGATAATAGCAAATATGAAAGTATTTCTTATTCCTTAAATAATGTGCTTGAAATACTTGTTGTACGCGGTAAAATCACCAGTGCTTTAAATATCATTGATATGGATGCAAACAAACGCGTTCAACATCTTGAAGGTCAAGTTGACAGGCTTCAGCAGGATATGGGCAGACTCATAGAAAAAATAAATAAATTATAAGAAACAAAAAAATCCCGCTAAAACGGGATTTTTTTTGAACTACTTATTACTAATTCTTTAATTTATGGCGGCAGATCCCAAAGGGAATGACGCCGAATTAAAATTCATAGAATTCAGACTGGGCGATAAATCTTTGGCAACCCCGTTAAGTGGTCTTAAAAAGAACGGTTCAGAAGACGTATCTGCTGCAGGCTCTATTGATATAAATACTGTTTTTCCTCTTAAATCTGTAGGAAAAGTGATTCCTGCTGGTGCTACACTATTATTTAAAAAATCTTCTCCCGGAAAAGATGGTGCAGGATTACGCTGACTGCTATATGGGGCAAAATCATCCATGCCTGTTGCACTTCTAAAGGTTCCCGTAGATACATTTACATCACCTTGTGATGTTGGTAAAGTCACCCAGCCTTCATATACCCATCCTAACGGTAAATCAGGTAAATTTAAACCTGGTGTTGCAGTCATAGGGTCGTACCAATAAACTCCTGATTGATCATTACCATTATCTACCCCGTTCGTATCATCTGTAGGTGTTTTTAAAACAAATTCTCCTGATGCATCTTTAAAATTACCAATTGATTGTTCAATAGTCAACGCTGCTGAATTACCTGCAAAATTTCCACTTAAAATAACAGTGTTAGAAATAGAACTATTACTGTCATTCCCAGGTTCTATACTCAATTTGAATTGGGTAGCAGAATTCAATATTTGAGAACTTGTTTTAAATACTTTCGGAAAATTTACATCTGTAAATCTTCCCATAGATACTGGTAAACCCTCAACAATAAGCCAGGCCTCATATTCTGAAGTATTGCTTAACTGTTGCAAACCTATAATATCTACTGTAAGGGCAGATGAAGCTGAGCTATCATCATCGCTGGAACAGGCGCTTGTGAATATTGTAATCACCATTCCCAATAAAATCAATTTTATTTTAAACATATATCTTTTATATTTTTATTTAGTAAACGGTATTTATCAAACCGTATTTCAAAAACGCACAAAAAAACCAAACACTAAAGGTTTGGTTTTTTTTAAATTATTTAAATAAAATATTAAGCGTTTTGCTTTCTTATTAAATTTAAAGCTGATCCTTCATTGTACCATCCTATTTGACCCGCATTATAAGTATGATTTGCTTTAATCACATCGCGACTTCCATCTTCATGTACAACTTCAATAGTAATTTGCTTGTCTGGTGCAAACTCATGAATGTCTATGAAATTAAATGTGTCGTTTTCCTGAATTAAATCATAATCATTTTCATTAGCAAATGTTAACCCTAACATTCCCTGCTTTTTAAGGTTTGTCTCATGAATACGTGCAAAAGATTTTACTAATACTGCTGCTACACCCAGATGTCTTGGTTGCATAGCCGCATGCTCTCTTGAAGAACCTTCACCATAATTGTGATCACCCACAACAATAGTTTTTATCCCTGCTGCCTTATACGCTCGCTGCGCATCAGGTACACCTACATATTCTCCTGTAAGCTGATTTTTGACAAAATTTGTTTTTTTATTAAAAGCATTTACAGCTCCTATAAGCGTATTATTTGCGATGTTATCTAAATGACCACGGAAACGCAACCATGGACCAGCCATTGAAATGTGATCTGTTGTACATTTCCCAAAAGCTTTAATCAATAATTTTACACCTTGCAGTTCTGAAGGTTGAATAGGTGCAAAAGGCGCTAATAATTGTAATCTCTCTGATTGTGGATTTACCTTAACCTGTACAGATGATCCATTTTCTGTAGGAGCCAGATAACCAGCATCCTCAACTTCAAAACCCTTTGGAGGAAGTTCAATTCCTAAAGGTTCATCAAGCATTACTTCTACACCATCTTCATTAAGCAATGCATCTGTAGCAGGATTAAAATCTAAACGACCTGATATTGCAATTGCAGCAACCATTTCTGGTGAACCTACAAAAGCATGGGTATTAGGATTACCATCTGCTCTCTTAGAAAAGTTACGGTTAAATGAATGTACAATAGTATTCTTCTCATCACCTTTAAGATCACTTCTATCCCATTGACCTATACAAGGACCACAGGCATTTGTAAAAACGGTAGCCCCTAAATCTTCAAATATTTGTAACAAACCGTCACGCTCTGCTGTGAATCTAATTTGTTCAGAACCTGGATTTATACCAAAATCTGATTTTGATTTTATCTTTTTGTCTACTGCTTGTTTAGCAATAGAAGCTGCACGCGTTAAATCTTCGTATGAAGAATTTGTACAAGATCCTATAAGACCCCAGTCTACTTTTATAGGCCAGCCATGTTCTTTAGCTTTAGCGCCTAACTCACCAACCGGAGTGGCAAGATCTGGAGTAAAAGGACCATTAAGATGTGGCATAAGTTCATTAAGGTCAATTTCTATAACCTCATCAAAATACTGCTCAGGATTAGCATAAACCTCGTCGTCACCAGTAAGATATTCCTTCACTTCATTTGCAGCATCAGCCACATCACTTCTGTCTGTAGCTCTTAAATAACGCTCCATTGACTCATCGTAACCAAAAGTAGAAGTTGTCGCTCCCACTTCTGCACCCATATTACAAATGGTTCCTTTACCTGTACAAGAAAGGTTTTTTGCACCCTCTCCAAAATATTCTATTATAGCCCCAGTACCACCTTTTACAGTTAAAATACCGGCTACTTTCAAAATCACATCTTTAGCAGAAGTCCAACCAGAAATATTTCCGGTTAACTTAACTCCTATTAATTTTGGGAATTTTAATTCCCATGCCATACCTGCCATAACATCAACAGCATCTGCACCACCTACACCTATAGCAACCATACCAAGACCACCGGCATTTACAGTATGAGAGTCTGTACCTATCATCATTCCTCCAGGAAATGCATAATTCTCAAGAACTACCTGATGAATAATACCCGCGCCCGGTTTCCAAAAACCAATGCCATATTTATTTGAAACTGACTCAAGAAAGTCAAAAACCTCATTACTAGATTGATTTGCTCTTACTAAATCTTTCTTTGCTCCATCTTTTGCCTGAATCAAATGATCACAATGCACGGTTGTAGGCACAGCAACTTGTGGTTTACCAGCATGCATAAATTGCAAAAGAGCCATTTGAGCTGTAGCATCTTGACAAGCAATACGATCAGGTGCAAAATCTACATAATCTTTACCGCGCACAAACGCCTTTTCTGTTTTACCATCCCAAAGGTGTGAGTACAGTATTTTTTCTGCTAATGTCAATGGTTTTCCGGTTAATTCCCGTGCTGCATCAACACGTTCTGCCATCTTTCCATAAACCGATTTAATCATATCGATATCAAATGCCATATCTTGTTTTGTTAATTTTAAAAGTTTATTGAATACTTACTTAAAAAGTCGTACAAAAGTACGAAAATCAGCCCGAAATATAAAGATTTTAGCTTTAATACCGCTACTATTAGGGAGAAATGTTAAAATTAACATTATGATAAAAAAACCTCTTCAAAACTAGTTTTAAATGAGGTTTAAATTAGAATTCAATAGAAAGTTACCTATAAATCTAAGTAACAGCGTGTTTTACTAATAATAGAAATAAAATTATTAAAGAAGATCTTTAATAATACCTTCAATTGTCAAACCTTCAGCTTCTGCTTTATAGTTTTTTATAAGGCGATGTCTTAAAATGCCTTCGGCAACGGCCTGAATATTTTCTATATCAGGAGAATATTTTCCTTTTAATGCGGCGTGTGCCTTAGCTGCGAGAACAAGGTTTTGTGAAGCACGCGGCCCAGCTCCCCAGTCTATGTAATTTTTTACAATTTCTGGAGCCGTTAAAGAATCAGGTCTTGTTTTTGCCACCAGTTTAACAGCATATTCAATTACATTATCAGCAATAGGGATTCTGCGTAACAATTGCTGATAATCTACTATTTCATTTGCGGTAAATAAAGATGATACCGAAGCTTTAATATCTGTCGTGGTAGCTTTTACAATATTAACCTCTTCCTCATAAGAAGGATAATTAAGGTTAATTGCAAACATAAAGCGGTCAAGTTGAGCTTCTGGTAAAGGATAGGTACCTTCTTGTTCAATTGGATTTTGAGTGGCCAAGACAAAATAAGGGTTACCAAGATGATGCTGTTTTCCTGAAATAGTTACAGATTTTTCCTGCATTGCCTCGAGCAGGGCTGCTTGTGTTTTAGGAGGCGTACGGTTAATCTCATCTGCAAGAATAATATTTGCAAAAACGGGACCTTTTAAAAATTTGAAATTGCGGTTTTCGTCCAGAATTTCAGAGCCAAGAATATCACTTGGCATTAAGTCTGGCGTAAATTGAATACGTTTAAAATCAAGACCTAAAGCCTGTGCAATGGTATTTACCATTAACGTTTTAGCAAGACCGGGAACTCCAATCAATAATGCGTGACCTCCCGAAAATATAGATATAATTATCTGGTCTACAACTTTTTCCTGACCTATAATAACCTGAGCAATCTCTTTTTTGAGCGCTCCATATTTTTGAACTAAACCATCTATCGCCGCAACATCAGACATAATTAGTTTTTTAGCCAGTTGCTTTTATATTCACAATCGCGGTTATCACCACTGATTTTTATATACGTTTCGGCTATTTTTTCATCCTGCCATTTCTTAACGGCTTTTATCTGTTTTGCCTGTAGAGCCAGATTTTTAATTTTCACATAATCCTGAGCAAAGTCAGCTTTATGTTCTTCAACACGATCTGATACGGTATAGATCTCAAAGCGAGTGCGACCTGTACGAGTAGGATTATTATACACCTGAGATATTTCACCTACTTTTAAATTTTGAACTTTAGGATAAATATCTGGATCCATATTTTTCAATTCAAACATACGATCCTGAGTTGTAGGATTGATTAAGATCCCACCATCACTTGCAGTTTCCTTTTCATCAGAAAATTCTTTAGCAGCGTCTGCAAAGGTCAACTCACCGTCTTCAATACGTTTTTTAATTTTATTAATAAGGTCTTTTGCTTTTGCTTCAGATTCTGGTGTTACTTTAGGAATTCTAAGAATATGGCGCAAATCTATTTTCTGACCTTTTATTTTATCTACCTGAATGATATGAAAACCAAATTCCGTTTCAAAAGGCTCACTTACTTCACCTTCCTGTAAACTAAAAGCGACATCTCTAAATTCACGAACCAAACTTGATTTTCTGGTTACGTCTCGCATTAATCCACCATCACCTCTTGATGATTCATCTTCTGACCATAACACCGCCTTAGTTGCAAAACTGCTTCCGTTCTCTACTATATCCCTTCTATAGCCTTTTAGCTCATCAATAACTTTTTGCTTTTCTGCCTGTGGAACTTCTGGTTCTACTAAAATTTTAGAAATTTCAAGTTCAACCCCAAAAACCGGAGGATCATCCTTTAATACGTCATTATAATACGTCCTTATTTCTTCTGGAGTAACTTCTATATCTTCAACAATTTTTTGTTGCATTGCTTTAGCAAGTTCCTGGCTCATGTTAAGATCATAAAGATCTTTTTCAAGATCTGCCATTTTCTCTTTACGGTAGAATTTTAAAAGACGCTCTTCTGAACCATTAAACTGCTGAAGAAAATAAGCTATTTGTTGATCTGTATATGATCTTACTTGTCCTTCCGGAACATCAACACTATCTACCACAGCGTGATGCGCGTAAAGTTTATCTTCCATCAATTTATCTAGCAGCTGGCACTTATCTACATTATCTGTTACTCCCTGACTTTTTAAAGAAGCCATTGCCTGAGATATATCACTGTCTAGAATTACATACTCCCCTACCACTGCCGCTATACCATCTACTTTAAACCCTTGTGAGCTTGATGTCTTTACGGTATCAGCTTTTGGCAAGCTGGCAGTCTCCTGTGCTTCTGTTTGAATTACTTCCTGCGCATTTGCACTTGTTAAGCAAAACACTCCAGCAACAACTGCACATGTTTTAATTATAGATTTCAAATTGTTTGTTTTTAATTGCATCTTTAGTAATATCCTTTTCCAGTTGTTTTACCAACTCCAACTTACGTTTATTTAAAATTATCTGTCTTACTGTAGGCACCACGTACTCTAATGGCGCGTATTCATTGCGATTAAGCTTATCTTTTATAGCGATCAAATATAACCCTAATGAATCACGCAGCTGCAAAAAATTAGTTATTTTTAAGTACTGCTGTTCATTTTCTAAGGTTATAGCCTTAATCGTATTTATCACATTATCCTTACTTACCCAGATCGAATCATTGAGCGATTGTGCCTGAAACTGTACAGAAATTGAGTCCAGATACTTTTTATCCTGCTCATTAAATCGTATAAACTTTTCTCTAATGGTATTAAGATTATAATCTGTATCACTTATCTGAATAAACCGCAGTTTAAGCAATTCTTCATTAAGCCTGAAATTTGCTTCATTTTGCTCATAAAACGTTTTTACTTCTGCATCACTAATTGCAGAATCCAGACTTTTCTCTACAAGGGCATCTTTATATGCCTGTGAATATAAATCTGTCTTATACTGATTTACTAAAGCATCTAATCTTTGTTGATCTGTTAAATCTATGTTTCGTTTGGCGCCATCTATAAGAAGCTGCTGCGTCGCCCATCTAGTAATAAAACCATTTACAACAAGGGTACTATCTTCTGGCGTCATTTCTGGTGTAACTAACGCAGCTATATCTGTTTCATACAGATAATTATTATTAACTCTGGCTACAGGAACACCCGGGTTTTCAGTTTTAAAAAAATCACATGATGTGAAAATCAAAGAACAAATTAATAGTATAAAGACGATTCGTTTCATCTACCGTGACAATTCTTTTTTAATTTTTTCAAAAACCTTTTCATTTACCACCACACTATATTCAGTTTCTAGCTTTTTAAGCCAGTTTTTCTCCAGATACTGCTGATAATCATTGATCACTCTTCCTTTAACTTCATCAAGACTTTCATTTTCTTCAGGAAGAATATTCTTTAAATCTACAACAACATAATCTTTTCCCTTGTAGATTTTTGAAACACCTTTTTTCGGTTTATAATTTTCAGGGAAAAATTTATCATCAAGCGTGGTTATCTTTTGTGTAAAGAAGACGTTTACTTTACCATCAATATTTAAATCTTCCTTAATCTCTCGTGGTGATTTATTATTTCTCACCATTTCCTGAGCTTTTTCTGCATTTTTCTCATCAGACGCCGTTGCCAATAATACGTCGTAACGCTTAGGCTTAACATAGTGTGACTGGTTTTGAATAAAGAAAGTTTTTAAACCCGTTGTATCGTCTTTTGCTTTATTCCATATTTTTTCTTCCATTAAAGCAAAGAGCAAAATTCCCTCTTTATATTCTTTTATCACCCGTGCATATTCTGGATTAGCTTCCGCTAAATGATTTTTATAATAGTCCTTTAAAGAAATGTCTTCAAAATTCTCATAAATTGAAGAAAGTGTTTTTTCATCTTCCCAGTCTGGTAACATCGCAGCTATAGGCTGAAGAAAATTTGCAAAATCTTTATAGCTATATTTTTTATCTTCTATTGTCATCGCCG
>JBALXG010000190.1:0-5878 GCA_036961055.1 Leeuwenhoekiella sp.
AAATCAAACTTCCGGAAAGTACAGCCTGAATACGAGTAACGCGATCACCGGAAGCGATTAAATTATTAAGGGTGTCAATAATTGGTAAACCTGCACCCACGTTAGTTTCAAAAAGAAGCGGAGCATTATAATCTGTACTAAGCGTTTTAAGCTCCTGATATTTATCAAAATCGGCGGAACATGCAATTTTATTACAAGCGATCACCGCGATACTTTGCTTTAAATATTTGTCATAAACCGCCGCTACATCAGCATTTGCAGTAATATCTACAAAAACACTGTTGCGCTGGTTTAGCGAAACGATTTTCTCGTAATAACCATCAATAGTTGCAGGCTCTCCTTTAGCTAAAGTTTCTTCCCAGTTTGATAAATCAATACCACCTTCTTTAATTACCATCTGGCGAGAATTGCTCAAGCCTAAAACCCGTAGATTTACATTGAGCTGAGTTTTTAAATAATCCTGCTGTTGCGAAATTTGCTTTAGCAATCTGCTCCCTACATTTCCTACACCGGTTATAAACAAGTTTATTTGTTTGCGTTGCGCTTCAAAAAACCTCTCGTGGAGGCTATTTAACGCCTTTTTTACGTCTTTTTCGGCTATTACCGCAGAGATGTTTTTTTCGCTTGCACCTTGTGCGATAGCTCTAATATTTACGTTGTTTTTACCAAGCGTACTAAACATTTTACCGCTTATTCCCTGATGACTTTTCATTCTGTCACCAACTAATGCGATAATAGATAAACCAATTTCTATAGTAAGCGGGTCAATGCGGTTTAACGAAATTTCATTTTGAAATTCTTCGTCAACTGCATTTTTTGCACGACCAGCATCTTCTTCCATAACACCAAGACAAATGCTATGTTCGCTAGAAGCTTGTGTGATTAGAATAATATTTATCCCTTGCGCTGAAAGGGTTTCAAACAATCTTTTGCTGGTTCCGGGAATACCTATCATACCGCCGCCTTCAAGAGTAAGTAGCGCGATCTTGCTGATATTGCTAATACCTTTTATGGGATTGCCTGTATTTGCTTCTTTATTGTGAATTAAAGTTCCTTCAGCTTCAGGATCAAGCGTATTTTTTATAAGAATAGGAATGTTCTTGCTCATCACCGGCACAATAGTGGGCGGGTAAAGCACTTTAGCGCCAAAGTGTGAAAGCTCCATCGCCTCATGATATGATATATCTGCAATGGGGCGTGCCTGCTTCACTATTTTAGGGTTTGCCGTGTACATACCGCTAACATCTGTATAGATCTCAAGTTGATCAACCTGCAAAGCTGCGGCAACAATTGCAGCGGTAAAATCTGAACCACCGCGACCCAGAGTTGTAGTTTCTCCACTTGCTGAACTCGCTATAAAACCTGGTAAAACAGTAATATTTTGTTTAGCCTTTGTAAAATAATAAGCTATCTGACTATTTGTAACAGAATAATTTACAGCAGCTTTTGTATGCTTATCATTAGTTGTGATAATATCTCTGCTGTCTTTCTGTTTTGCGTCAAGATCTTTTGCATACATCGCTCTTGCGATCATTGATGATGATAAAATCTCGCCATAAGAAAGTAACTTGTCAATGGTTTTAGGCGAAAGCTCATTAATAAGATAGATACCGTGTAGTAATTCTTCAAGTTCTTTTAAAAGCGAAGAAATTTCCTTAATTGCACTTTTGTCTCCCGGCATCAAATCTGCGGTAAACTCGAGGTGTTTTTCCTGTATCTTTTGAAAAGTATTTTTATACTTTTCATTTTTTGTACTTGCCTGTTGCCCCGTTTTAAAAAGCATATCTGTAATGCCTCCAATTGCTGAAACAACAACGGTAATCTTCTGAATTTTAGAAGCTTCTGATACTATTTTTATAACCTGATTGATGTTATCTACACTTCCTACAGAAGTACCACCAAATTTTAGAACACGCATAACTTATGTGTTGATAATGAATTTAAATTGAGAAATTTTTCGTGTAAACGAAACAGATGCGAAGTTATATATTTTTTCCTACCCCGTGGGGGTAATATTAATGAAAACGATCGTACCGCAAGTGCACGAAAGATTGATAGTAGTAGTATTAGTAATCGTTTTCATTCTAGAGTAATGTTGCTGTCAAAAGTATTATTTTTACGGGGATAGACAAGGCTTAAGATCCATTTTTAAGGATTTGGCAGTGTTTAAGTTTATAACAGATTTTTTCATAATGAAATTATAATTTTAAAAGTTTCATTGCGATATATTCAATAAAAGAAAGTTCACAATATGAAAATACTAAGTCAAAAGCAAATTTATGAAGCAGATAAAGCAACTCTTGCTAAAGAAAATATTCCATCAATTAATTTGATGGAACGTGCTGGAGGCTATGCTTTTAACTGGTTACATCAAAGGCTTAACGGCGGCCCTGTGCCCATAAAAGTGTTTTGTGGTATAGGAAATAATGGGGGAGATGGTCTTGTTATCGCCCGCAATCTTATAGAAAATGGTTATAATGTTAAGGTTTACATTGTAAATTATAGCGATCACAGATCTGAAGATTTTTTAAAGGCTTACGAGAGCCTTAAGAACAAGACTAAAAACTGGCCTGTAATTATAAAAACCGAAGACGACATACCAGAAGTTAGTGAGCAGGATCTCGTTATTGATGCTCTTTTTGGTATTGGTTATAACAGACCTGTTGAAACTTGGGTGCATGGCTTGTACAAAGCAATAAATGATTCTGGAGCTTATGTACTTTCTATAGATATTCCTTCCGGACTTTATATGGATAAAGTTCCCGGTAAAGATGAAATGATTATTCATCCTACAATGATTCTTACTTTTCAGGTTCCAAAACTGATATTTTTTCTGCCGGAAACCGCAAAATATATTCAAAACTGGGAAGTGATTGATATAGGTCTGGATACAGAATATCTTATGAATGCAGAATCAGATATGGAGCTGATCGATAAAATGCAGGCGCGTGTATTATACAGACCGCGAGCTAAATTTTCTCATAAAGGAACAAATGGACATAGTCTTATAATAGGCGGAAGCTATGGTAAAATGGGTTCTGTCATTATGTCTTCAAAAGCTGCCTTACGTGCTGGTAGCGGTCTGGTAACTGCTTTTATACCGAAAATAGGTGTTGATATTATGCAAACGGCATTTCCTGAAGCGATGGTGATCGCAGACAGGCATGCTGGGAATTATCTTGAAGAAATTGTTTTTGATCTCGATCCTGATGTAATAGGCGTGGGAATAGGAATGGGTACCGAAAATCAAACGATTAAAGCTTTTGGTGATTTTCTTAAAAACAATAAAAAACCACTCGTTATTGATGCTGATGGACTCAATATTTTAGCCAAAAATCCCGATTTTCTTCAGTTTTTACCTAATAATTCTGTGCTTACTCCACACCCAAAAGAACTGGAGCGTTTAATAGGAGAATGGGAAGATGATTTTGATAAACTTAAAAAGGCAAAGCAATTTGCCAAAGAGCATGATATTGTTTTAATTATAAAAGGAGCGCATACCATTACAATTTTCGATGATAAAATGTATATAAACAATACTGGTAACCCGGGGATGGGAACTGCCGGTGCGGGAGATGTACTTACAGGAGTAATTACTGGTTTAATCGCACAACAATACAATCCGCTGGACGCGGCAATTTTTGGAGTTTATCTTCATGGTAAATCCGGCGATTTAGCTATAAACAGAACTAGTTATGAAGGTCTTATTGCGGGAGATTTAGTTGATTTTCTGGGACAGGCTTATATAGATTTATTTAAAAATCCTGAGCAACCTGCACCACCGGAAAATTAAAGTTTGTTTTCAAAAGCTTTTAAATTATTTCTAATTACCTTGAGCAAAACTATCAGAAAATGAGTAAGTTAGGCGTGTTGTTTTTTATTATGGCCCTTTGTCAAACCCAACTTTGGGCGCAGGTTATGGGTTGTACAGATACTCAGGCAAGTAATTATGAATCATCTGCAAACATAAATGATGGCAGTTGTGTTTATGCAGAAACGACTATTGATCCAGTTGTAAGTATTGCTTTACCTGACGCAGTTGCAGAAACTTCTGGCTTAATATTTTGGAATAACCAATTGATTACACATAATGATAATACAGATACTAACCTATACGGGCTAAATACTGTAACAGGTGAAATACTTAAAACTTATCCTCTTGATGATTTAACAAATAAAGACTGGGAAGAAATCGCTCAGGATGAGGAATACATTTATATAGGGGACTTTGGTAATAACGGTAATGGCAACCGTAAGAATTTAAGAATTTTTAAAATTGATAAAGCTTCACTTAAAAGTGGAAGTCCAGATGTCACACAGATTAATTTTTCATATCCTGAACAAACAGATTTTTCTGATACTGGTAATAATAATACAGATTTTGACTGTGAAGCATTTGTGGTCACAGATGATCAAATTTATTTATTCACCAAGCAGTGGGTGAGCTTACGTACCGCTTTATACACGATTCCAAAAACTGCAGGAACGTATTCTGCGAGTTTGGTAACAACCTATAATGTTGATGGGCTTATAACAGGATCGACTTCAATATTAGAAAAAAATCTTATAGTTTTAAGTGGCTACAGTAATTCTCTCGAGCCTTTTGTTTATCTGCTTTATGATTTTCCCCAGCATGAATTCTTCAACGGAAATAAACGGAAAATAATGCTTTCGCTACCATTGCACCAGACTGAAGCTATTACCACTACAGATGGTCTTGAATATTTTATTACTAACGAAAGTCTCGTCAAGCAACCTTATGTAAATAACCCTCAGAAATTACATGATTTTAGTCTGAAACCATTTCTTGAAGATTATCTTCAAACGTATACTTTAGCTACTTCAAAAGCTGCAACTTCGCCGGAAATAGTTGTATATCCTAATCCGGTTAATGGTGATACGCTCAACATTACGTATTCAAAAAGTTTAGTAAGTCATTATTTTAAGATTACAAATTCAACCGGCCAAGAAGTTATGAAAGGAACCTTAAAAAAAGATAAGAGTTTGAACATTTCAAGTCTGGAGTCGGGAATTTATTATCTGCTAATTGATGGAAAAAGCAAAACCTCTTTTAAAGTAATAAAAAGCTGACCGATTTTCAGCCTAAAAAGCCGACTTTTTTACTGAATAATTGCTAATTTTTAGGTAGATTTTGCCGGTTTTTGGCTCTTTTGAGCGATATTTTTCTTTGTCAACTTCGGCTGCTTTTCCCATATATCGTAGCGGGATTTTCATTCGGTCAATTTCAAAATCAACTTCTATTGCTGCAGGAAGAATATTTTTTTCACCTTCGTAATTCAGCTTTAGTGAATAGGCTCCGTCTTTTTTAGTATTGATTTGCGTTTCTACAATACGTTTATTAACTGTGTCGAGCAAAAGAGTAGCGATAGAAAAATCTGCACGATCATCTGTGGGTATTACATTGATCATTTTATAATTTACACTATTATGTTGTTGCAAACCTCTGTCAACAGTGATAAATGAATATTTAAAAATCTCGTTAAGCGGTAGATCCAGTCCGCGTTTTGGAATCAGAACAAAATCTGTAGCGGTAAATTTAATATCCTCGCCTTTTTGATAACTCATCTGCGCATATTTTGTTGGCATATTGATAAAGTCAATGTCAACATCAAGTTGAAGATCTGCTGTAAATTCATCAATCGCCTCAAGTCGTTTTCTTATTTCTAAAAGATCAGGGTCGATTTCCTGCGCATAACTTACTGTAATTACGCTGATAAAAAGAAAGAGTATTTTAATCATCCTATATCCTGTTTATTAAAAATGAAAAGGCCTATTATCATAAAAACCAAAGTATATATCATTAAAATAAACATGTTTAAACCAATACTGTGCCACGGAATTTCGTAGTAAAACAGAT
>JBALXG010000191.1:0-5856 GCA_036961055.1 Leeuwenhoekiella sp.
GAGTGAAGTTTGATGGGGTGGATCTGGGATTATTAGATCCCCATATCGATATAAACAGTTCGGATGATGAGATTAAAAAAATAGCCGATAAAATTGCCGGCTATGATTTAAAAGTGGGAAGTCTGGTAGCGCCTATATGGGGCGGTCCAGTTTTAGGAAGTGATGCCGATAGAAAAACTTTTATTGAAATGGTAGAGAAATCCTGCCATTTCGGAAAAATTCTTAGGGAACATGGGGTGCGTTCTTATGGGGTTATCCGTATAGATTCAGCTTCCAGTCCTCAAGAATGGGCTAAAGATCCCGCAAAAAATACTGCGCTTATTGCGAAAACTTTCCGTGAAGCTTGTGATATAGCAGCAGATTATGATGAAAAATTGGCCGCGGAAGGAGAAATTTGTTGGGGAGGTATGCATAGTTGGAAAACTATGGTAGAAACCTTAGAAGCTGTAAACAGACCTAATATGGGTTTTCAGGCAGATATGTCACACACCCTTTTGTATTTGCTGGGAACTAATCGCCCGGAAGATCGAATTCTGCCAGAGGATTTTGACTGGAGTGATAGAGAAGCCTTAACCAAAGCATTGAAAAAAGTAACCGATGCCTTGCGACCATGGACTATAGATTTTCATGTAGCTCAAAACGATGGTACGGTTCACGGTACTGGATCCCATGATAAAACAGGACGTCACTGTTTGGCTACAGATCCTAATGGAAGATTAGATGTTGTTAATGATGCCGGATTTTGGTTACGGGATGGAAATGGAGAACTTACCAAAGCGGTTAAACACATTTGTTGGGATGGCTGCATGTTTGATAATTCGGTAATGACAGAACAACAAACCTGGAATGATATTCTTGCTACTCTGATAAAGGTGCGCGAGAAACATGGATGGAAAGCATAATATAAATTTTAACTATGGGAAATAAGAAAGAGTTAAGGATAGGATTAATAGGATGTGGGTTTATGGGAAGAACCCATTCTAACGGATATAACAGGGTGTCTAATTTTTTCCCTGAATTGGAATATAAACCGGTTTTAAGGGCGGTTTGTTCCAGAAATAAAGAAAAAGTACAGGCATTCGCAGAGCAATGGGGTTATGAATCTACAGAAACAGATTGGAAAGCCATTATTGCTCGAGAAGATATAGATGCAGTAGATATTTGTACACCCAATAATATGCATGCCGAAATTGCTATTGCTGCCGCAAAATCGGGAAAGATGATCCTTTGTGAAAAACCGTTGTCCCGTACCTTGGAAGAAGGGGAAAAAATGGTAGAAGCTATAGAATCGGCAGGAGTTAAAAACACGGTATGGTATAACTATCGTCGGGCACCGGCGGTCACTTTGGCCAAGCAACTTATCGATGAGGGCAAATTGGGTAAAATATTTCATTATAGAGCCAACTTCCTTCAAGACTGGACCATAAGTCCAGATCTTCCTCAGGGAGGTGAAGCATTATGGCGTTTAGATGCAGATGCTGCCGGTTCAGGAGTTACGGGAGACCTTCTTGCCCATTGCATAGATACCGCCCTTTGGTTGAATGGGGGAATTAAAGATGTATCGGCAATGACGGAAACCTTCATAAAAGAGAGGGTGCATCAGACTACTGGAGAAATACAGAAAGTCAGTATTGATGATGCCTGTATTTTTCACTGTCACTTCAAAAATGGATCCTTAGGTCTTTTTGAATCTACGCGTTATGCCAGAGGCCATAAAGCGCTCTATACTTTTGAAATTAATGGGGAAAATGCTTCTATCCGTTGGGATCTGCAGGATATGAATCGGTTGGAATATTATGATTATGGTGATGACCCTATTCTACGTGGATGGCGTTCTATTCTGGTAACAGACAGTGATCAGCCATATATGGATAAATGGTGGGTACCAGGATTAATTATTGGGTATGAACACACTTTTATTCATCATGTGGCCAATTTTTTAAAGAGCCTTGAAACCGGAGAGCCTTGCGATCCCACTTTTAAAGATGCACTTGAAACGCAAAAGGTATGTGAAGCAGTATTAGCCTCTGCCAGTTCCGGAAGCTGGAAAAATACCGGAATGGAATAAATAATTAAATTTTAGAGAAGCATTTCTAAAAACAAAATTGATTATGAAAAAAGCTCTTGCCATAAAAATAGCCTTACTAGTTTTTTTCTGCATTTCGTTTTGCAGTAATCAATTGTATTCTCAGGATAAGCAATCCCTTTTAGAACATTTTAAAAATCCTCCTAATAGTGCTCAGCCTAGAGTATGGTGGCATTGGATGAATGGTAATATTACAAAAGATGGGATTGCCAAAGATTTAGAATGGATGCACCGTATTGGCATTGGTGGATTCCAAAATTTTGATGCTAGTCTTATGACTCCTCAGGTGGTCAAAAAAAGACTTATGTTTATGACTCCTGAATGGAAAGATGCCTTTAGATTCACAACAGTTCTTGCCGATTCTCTGGGCTTAGAAATGGGGATCGCGGGTTCTCCGGGATGGAGCGAATCCGGAGGTCCTTGGGTGCAGCCTCAAGACGGAATGAAAAAGTATGTATGGACGGAGACACTGGTAAAAGGAGGGGAACCTTTCCATGCTAAAATAGAACAACCGTCTTCGGTGACCGGAAGAATGCAGAATGTTCCTTTTAAAAGTGATCTTTCTCTTTCTGATAAAGCTAGTGAACTTCCAGAATTTTATAAAGATGTGGTGGTTATTGCATACAAATTACCAGATAATGAACGCTCAATAAAAGAATTAAAACCAGAAATTACTTCAAGCGGTGGAGATTTTAATTTGGAACAGCTAACGGACAGTGATTTAGCCACTAGTTTAAACCTCCCTGCTGAAAAAGTGGGAGAATATGCATGGGTACAATACAGCTTTAACGAACCAATCACAATACGCTCGCTTATTATTGCCGGCGGGGGAAATCAAGGTTTGTTTTCAAGAGATACAACCATTACAAGAAATCTTGAAATTAGTAATGATGGTAAGAATTTTACTAAAGCATTAGACTTGCCTTTGGGTCGAATGATGCAAAAAACCTTCTCTTTCGCGCCTATAGAAGCGAAATTTTTTCGGTTTAATTTTTTGACGCAAGAAAACTCTCAGAATCCTATCGCCGCTATGATGGGAGCTCCTATGCCAGCCAAAGATCCCTTGCCGATCCCAGTTTATGAAATTGATCTTAAAACGACCACCAGTGTTGAAGCCTTTGAAGAAAAGGCAGCTTTTGAGATAGGAACAGATTTATACCATAAAAATACTCCTGAGGCCCAAGATCCCATTGCTCTGAATAATGTAATAGATCTCACTTCTAAATTGGATAAAAATGGAGTGCTACAGTGGGATCCTCCCGCTGGAAATTGGAGAATATTAAGATTCGGATACTCATTGATTGGAGTAGAGAATCATCCTGCATCTCCGGAAGCTACCGGTCTAGAAGTTGATAAACTAGATCCAAAAGCCGTAAAAGCGTATATAGAAACGTATTTAGATATGTATAAAGATGCAACAGGCGGATTGATAGGAGATAAAGGGCTCCAGTATATTACAACTGATAGTTGGGAGGCAGAGGCTCAAAACTGGACAGATAATATGATGGAAGAATTTCAAAAGCGAAGAGGGTATAGTATGATTCCCTGGATGCCTGTTTTGACAGGAAAAATTGTAGAAAGTTCTTCTCAAAGTGATGAATTTTTATGGGATTTTAGAAAAACATTGTCTGAAATGCTTAAGGAGTATCATTATGATGTGCTCACAACGGCATTGCATGCTAGAAAAATGGGGCGTTATACCGAATCTCATGAAAGTGGAAGAGCATTTATAGGCGATGGTATGGCTGTTAAAAGTACTGCAGATATTCCTATGTCTGCGATGTGGGTTCCTGGTGGACTAGGAGCTTCTTCTACGGGTGGCCCGGAAGTTAGACATGAGGCAGACATAAGAGAATCAGCCTCAGTAGCTCATATTTATGGACAGAATTTAGTGGCTGCAGAATCTCTTACGGCAATAGGTAATGCATGGGGTTATTCTCCCGAAAATCTTAAACCTACTGCCGATATGGAGTTGGCAAGCGGCTTAAATAGATTCGTAATACACACCTCGGTTCATCAACCGCTAGACAATAAAATTCCCGGCATAGGTCTTGGCCCCTTTGGGCAATGGTTTACCAGACATGATACCTGGGCAGAAGAAGCTACCCCATGGGTATCATATTTATCCAGAAGTTCTTATTTATTACAACAAGGAAAATTTGTGGCCGATGTGGTCTATTATTATGGAGATGACAGCAATATTACTGCCTTATTCGGAGATTCCTTACCAGAAATTCCAAAAGGCTATGAGTATGATTTTATAAACACAGAGGCTCTTACTAAGTTACTATCTGTTAAAGACAAGCATTTTATAACACCAAGTGGGATGTCTTACAATGTGCTTGTTTTAGACAAAAATAGTAGCTATATGACGCTCAAAGTTTTAAAAACGATTAGAGATCTTGTTAACTCCGGCGGTGTTGTAGTGGGACAAAAACCTAAAGGAACTCCAAGTTTACAAGATGATAAAAATGAATTTAATGCTGTGGTAAATCAATTATGGGAAACAAAGAAAGAGAATGTCTTGGCTCAAGAATCCTTAGATGAGGTTTTAAATAATTTATCTATTGTTCCTGATTTTAAATATAAAAAGGATAGGGCAGAGGACGATATTCGCTATGTGCATCGACGGTTAGATTCTATGGAGGTCTACTGGATAAATAATAGGAATTCCTATCCTCAAGACATTGAAGCATCTTTTAGGGTTGAAGGGAAAATAGCGGAACTGTGGAATCCTGAAACAGGGGAGACTAAAAAAATATCTTATAGGATAGGCAATGGAATTACAAAAGTACCTCTTCACTTAGATGCTTATGATGCTTATTTTGTTGTTTTTAAAGATACAGCAAATGAAAAAGAATATATCACCCAAAAGAAATCCACTACAAAGGTTGCTAGCTTAGAAGGAAGCTGGAGTTTAAGTTTTGAACCAGATAGGGGAGCACCTGAAAGCACGGTAATAAACGGTTTAAGTTCATGGACAGAAAGCAAAGTACCGGGTATTCGTTATTTTTCAGGTACTGCCACTTACAAGAAAGATATTAACATGCAAAAGGATTGGTTGGCAGAAGATTCTGAACTGTGGTTAGATCTGGGAAAAGTTAAGAATATAGCAGAAGTGATAATTAATGGGAAGCCTGTTTCTATACTGTGGATAGCGCCTTTTGCTGTAAATATTACAAAAGCTCTAAAAAAAGGGAAGAATACATTGGAAATAAAGGTGACCAATTTGTGGGTTAATCGACTCATAGGTGATCAGCAACCAGATGTAAAGCATAAAATCACTTATACTACCATGCCTTTTTATCAATCAGACTCACCGCTTCTTCCATCCGGTTTACTGGGGCCAATAAGCCTGATTCAAAAACAATAATTATATAAGTTTAACCGGACATACTTTATTTTTTAAAAATGGTACATTTCCTATTAGCTTTTATAATTTTCTCAAGATTAGTTTATTTTCAAAAGACAGACCTGTATATAAATAGCCTCTAATTATAGATAAGACACATACTTCAATGTGAGCGTTTATTATTAGATAATGAAAGTTTATGTGATTAGATAGAAATCTTTAAATAAGCTTAGAACACAGTCTTTTGCAATCAAATTAAAGAATAGCGTTTCAACAAGAGTATCTTAAGATTATAAAAATAATTATATATAAAAGTCTTCACAGTCTTACCCTAATTTCAGAAGCGGCTTCAGAAAAGTTAACAGGTTCTAAACGATTTTTAGATTTAATAAAATATACAAATATTACCAGCTAATAT
>JBALXG010000192.1:0-5848 GCA_036961055.1 Leeuwenhoekiella sp.
CATTGATTTTTATAAAATCAGGAATGCAGATAAACTGGCTTTTCAGGATGTTTTTGCAGAACGGCTTGAGCAATATTCAAAGTTAATAGAAGGATTTTTAGCGAATCCTCACTACAAAAAAGCAACAAATGAAAATGCCCATAAACTTCATTTGTTTATGAGCATTTTCAACAAATTCTTACATGGATTACCCGCAGATCATTTTAAAATCGACCTAAAAAGCGGAAAAATCGTCAATTTAGAGTGATTTTTCGGTTATTGTAAAATGTTCTAAATTCCTGCTCTTTCAATCTTTAACTTGTTTTAAAAAGTCTGAAGCTTTTGCAGGATCATCGGTATTGATAAAATCTACACCTAGTTTTGCAAAAGTGCTCCATGCTGTCTCTGTGTCTGGCGTGCCCCAAAAACGAAATGGTTTTCCTGCCTTATGCGCCTTTTTAATCACCTCTTTTACTTTTTCTAAATCTGAAGCTTTTAGTTGGCTTTTTCCATTCCAGGTTGAATAGTTACCAAAACTCAGACTGATCATTGCCACTTTATTCAAGTCAATTTTATCTAAATCATCTAAACTTTGATGATCAAATTGAATAAAATCAGGATAGTTTTTATAATCTTCAGGTGAAGGACGATTTCCAGAAATCACTATATGTAACTTAATATTGGTTCTTAATTCAGGGTTTTCTTTTACAACCTCAACTATCTTTTCTAAAGTTGAATAGGCTTCTGATTTTAGATCGATTAGCAGTTGTAAATCACGTAGCTTCTTAGTTTTTGATAACTCGGCTATAGGTTTTAAGTACAGCGTTTGCAAGGTATTGTCTTTATCAATTTCACTTTCAGCATGTGTTACGTAAAGTGTCTCATCCTTTAAAAATACATCTGCTTCTATTGAATTGGCCCCGTAAACGTAAGCAGCCCAAAACGGAAATTCTTTTTCGTAATCATTATGGGCATGGATTTTATAGCTTTTTTGAGCCATTCCTGTCGTAGCTATCAGCAACATCAGAAATCCCATTAATTGTAATTTGATCTTTCTATTCATCTGTTTAAATTAAAAAGAAAAAGGAGTGATTTATTAATTCACTCCTTTTATTTATTCAGCTTATAATAATAGTTTTAAAAATCTTAATAACCGGTATTTTGACTTATTTCTGTGGTTACATCAATTGTTTCCTGCGGAATCGCATACACTCTTAAGTAAGGTTGTGTAGCCGCTTTTGCAGTATAAGCGTTATCATAGGTTCCAAAACGGATCATTTCTTTTCTGCGATACATTTCCCAGTACATTTCAAAACCAATTTCGTTGTATAAAGTTTCTTCATCAAGAGATGTAATCGCTTTGCCCGGAGCATTATTAAACAAAGCTTCTCGTGTTCTGCTGGTACGTAAAAGATTAATATCTGTCAAAGCATTCCCAACCTGCCCTTTTCTAAAATAGGCTTCTGCTCTCATGCAATAAATTCCGCCCAGGCGATATAATGGAATATCAACACCACTGCTTCCGTTGCCATATTCAGGGTCAAATTCCCATTTAAAAATACGCACACCGCGATTGATTTGATTCTGAGAAAAAACTGCCTGTAAAGGATTATCAAAATTTAATTCCGGCGTAAAATCAGCGGGGACAGTGGTATTTTTTTCCATATAAAGTTCACTCACAGCAATTCTGCCATCAGAAGTCATGTTAAAACCGCCATTCCCATCAAGTGTAGGTCCGTATTGTTGTCCCGCAAGCATTCCTCTGTTAAAGTGAAACCAGGGTAACCCGGTATCTGGTCTTACATCTTCTGCTGGGACACTAACTGTTGTACCATCGTTCATAAACCAAGTGCCATCTGAATACTCGTAATACCTATGAAAACGTGGATCATCATGATTTCCAGCCCAGGTATTATAAAATTCTGGCTCTGTACATGAAGCGTTTGTTCCTCTATTATCTGGTGTAGGTTTCTGTGAACGTTCCATGGGCATATATGCAAAATCGTTATCACTTCTGCGGATGTTATCATTCTCCTGAACGACTGCAAAAATAATTTCTGAACCTTCACCATTATTTATAGCAAAATTGTCAAAATAATTACTCTCAAGGCTGAAATTTCCGTCAATCAATAATGAAGAGTAGTAGATGACTTTATCCATATCATCACCGCTATTATCTATAGCTGTTTCTGTAAAATCAAAGCTTGATGAGGCATTATAGCGATCTTTAAAAACAGCTCTGTTTAAATACATATCTGCAAGTAGGGCATAAGCAGCCTGCTTGGTAAAACGACCGTTGTAGGTACGTTGCTGTCCTAGATCTGCTAACTCAGGAATTAATGATTCTACTTCGGTAATTAAATTATCGATTTCTGTATCTGCCTGAAGGATTTCTAAAGGTGCATTTTCAGTAAATGGATCTCTGTACGGCGCCTGATTAAATAAGTCTAACGTATTGTAAAGATATAAAGCTAATAACCCTCTGGCTTCCGCTAAAAATAAATCATGATTCTCATAATCAGGACTGGCCTGTAAAGCTTCAATTGCTGTTAGCGATTTCGTGATTCCGCTATTTAAAGCATTCCAGGTAGAGGCTACAGCAGCATTGTTTGTTCCCCAGGTAAACTCAGTTAAAGCTCTCCATTTTCCGCCATCTCCCCAGTCACTTCCACGTGTGGGCAGCATACATTCATCTGTAGGATATTCCTGTAAACCGAATACGTTACCATGGTCTGTAAAGGTTCCTTCTGCTAATTGTCCATAAGCCGCAGCCATCGCACTTTCAGGATTTGAACTTTGTCCGCCAATCACTTCGTCTATTACTTCCTCTTCCAGATCTGTACAACTAAAGAGCGTAATACTAAAGAGCGTGGCAAATAATATTTTTGATGTTATATTAGAAATTTTCATTTATTATAATTTTAGAGTTGCACCAATCATATATGATTTTGAAGACGGATAAGTAGTATAATCTATACCTATAGACTGATTACCACCAGAAGAACGCGGACTATTAATCAAAGGATCATAGCCGGAATAATTGGTTATTGTAAATAAATTTTGCGCACTTAGGTAAAGATTTACTCCTTGCAACCAGTTTAGATTTTCCACATTAAAATTGTATCCCAACCTCGCGTTGTTCAGCCGAATGAAATCAGATTTTTCCATATATAATGTAGAAAGTTGAGGTGTGTTTGAAGTGTTTGCACCTTCATTGTAGAATTCTGATAAGACATTTCTGTCTGAAGCTAAATTGTTAATGTTTAAAGCGAGATTGGTGTTATTGACTAAATATCCTCCTGTTTGACCAATAAACGCCAGACCTAAATCCCAACGCTTATAAGTAAGATTTGTATTGATACCAAAAGTAAAATTGGGTAGTGCGCCTTCAAATATTTGTCGGTCATCACTGTTAATTACACCATCATTGTTGAAGTCCTCAAAAATGTCAATTCCGTCTGCGTCAAAACCTAGATGCTTAAGCATATAGAAAGATCCGGCTTCATAGCCACTTTTGTATATATTTGCGGCTACACCAGAAAGCCCGGGACCAGCAATACTTCCGGAATATAATTCTGAAACCGGTAGATTCTTAATCTCGTTGTTAAGGGTTGCACCATTTACATCAAGAGTCCATGATAAATCGTCTGTACTGACTAGTTGAGAACCAAGCGCAAACTCAAAACCTTTATTTACAATTTCACCATCAATATTTTTCCAGATAGTAGTTGTGGGACTTAATGGCTCTGAAGGAATATTTAAAATGGCATCTGTTGTTGTTTTATTATAATAATCTAAGGAGCCGTAGAGTTTGTTTTCCCATAGACTAAAGTCCAACCCTAAATCAAACTGCGTTACTACTTCCCATTTTAAATCTGGGTTTGCAGTTCTATTTACAACAATCCCATTTATCAAAGTGTAATCATCATACAGGTAATAACCACCCGGAGCAGACTGTGAATAACTGGCTTGAGTAATTTTATTTTGCACTTCCTGATTACCGGTTTGTCCCCAGCTTGCGCGTAGCTTTAATTGACTAATTTCCTCAATATTCTGCAGGAAATTTTCTTTATCTAAAGACCAGCCTCCTGCAAAAGAAGAAAAGTAGCCGTATTTATTATTTTCACCAAAGCGGGTAGATCCGTCTGCCCGTATAGATGCAGTAAATAAATATTTATCGTCAAAATTATAATTTACCCTTCCAAAGTATGATTGTAACTCGTTTGTTTGAGCATAACCATTAACTCCAGATTGTTCTCCAGAATATCCCGGATTATATTCAGGAGCTACGCCAGTTCCCATATCAGCGATATTCGAGATTGCAAAACTAGTGCCGGAGAAATTGAATTTTTGATAAGAAAATCCGCCTAGAACTTCAAATTTGCTTTGGTCAAAACCAAATTTATAAGTGAGGTAATGTTCCATCAACGAACTTTGTGAATCTAAATTATTCTGCACATAAGCTCCGTCTGGAGTTCTGTCTGTGACATTGGGATAGATAGTAGAGTTCCTTTCAGAAGTAGAACGGTCAATACCTAAATTGAATTTGTATTCTAAACCATCAATAATTCTTAATGTAGCTTCAATATTACCCAAAACACGCAAAGTTGTGGTCTTATCATCACAGATATGCAATAAATACAATGGGTTGTAGTGAGCATTCATATTGAAATTGGTATACTCTCCATTTTCATCAAAAACAGATCGCGTTGGGTTGGCCATTAACGCATGAATAATAAGTTGCCCATCAGAACCTGCATCTGCTCCATTAGGAACACCATTTTCATTAATCTGGCTGGCAGTTAAATTCATTTTTACCCGTAAGCGTTTATTGTCAAAGAAGGATTCTTCAGCATTTAACCGTGCCGTTGTTCTTTCAAAACCACTTGTCTCAACAATACCTTCCTGATTCATATAAGACAGAGAAGCATAATAGTTTCCTGTTTCTGTTTTTTTGGCAAATGAAAAATTATGATTGTGCGTGATTGCATCACGGTATAATTCATCCTGCCAGTCTGTATTACCACCGTGATCATAAGAAGGATCTGTAATGGCGTTGCGATATTGATCTGCAGATAAAACATCTATTTTTTTGATCACCTGAGCCACACTTAAGTAAGAATCAACTGTAATGGTAGCATCACCTTTTTTACCTTGTTTGGTAGTAATAATAACCACTCCATTAGAACCTCTTGCTCCATAAATAGCTGCAGCAGAAGCGTCTTTTAGTACAGTTATAGACTCGATATCTGATGTGTTTAAAAAGTTAAGAGGATTTTTGGCTGTAGAATTTCCTAATCCAAAATCAGGTCCGCCTGCACTTACATTCTCATTACTTAACGGAACTCCGTCAACAACAAATAGAGGAGTACTACCGCTACGAATAGAGCCGATCCCACGAATGGAAACATCTACACCTGCACCAGGCTCGCCACTGGACTGTACAACGCGTACACCGGCAACTTTACCCTGAAGTAAGTTATCAGGAGAAACATTTACTCCTTTTTTAAAATCTTCAGCAGAAAGCTGAGTTACAGCGCCGGTAAGATCTTTTTTGGTTTGAGTACCATAACCTACAACTACAACCTCATCTAATTCAGAAGTTGCTGTTTCTAACTGAATATTTAATGTTGTCTGTCCTGAAAGAGTGATCTCGTAGTTTTGAAAACCAACAAAAGAAACTTCAATAACGTCTCCTGTATTAGCTTCTATCGAGAAATTTCCATCAAAATCAGTTGTTACTCCTGCATTAGTTCCTATTACTCTAACAGTAGCTCCGGGAAGCGGAACTCCTTTTTCATCGGTTATAATTCCTGTGATGGTTTGTTGAGTGGTTAAAGAGTTTGTTCTTATATAATAATTTGTGCCT
>JBALXG010000193.1:0-5847 GCA_036961055.1 Leeuwenhoekiella sp.
CTATAATATCGTCAGCAGGTTCTTTAATTTGTTGAGAAACTACCGGGTTTGAAATGCTTTTCTTTACCGTTTCTACTTCTATTTTCTCAACATTATCTTCTTCAGCCAGAGAAGAATTCTCTATTTCATTGATTGTGCTTTTTATATTTTCCTGAGGAACTTCTACAAGTTGTGGTTTGGTTTCCGGCTTACTAATAATTAAAAATATCCCTGCTAGAATCAATATGCCAATAAAACAAGCGGCGGCGATTATTTGCTTATAATAACCGATTTTCTTCCTTTTTTGGGTGGTTTTTAAGCCATTTTCTATAGAATCCCAGGCCGAAGCAGATGGCGTTATCGTACGCTCATTAAGCTTCTCTTTCATATTTTCTTCAAACTTCATCGGTGCCATAATGGTAATTATTAGATTCCTGTAATTTTTGCTGAAGCATTTTTCGAGCCTTAAAAAGTTGTGATTTTGATGTTCCTTCAGAAATTGAAAGTATTTGCGCGATTTCGCTATGCTTATATCCTTCTATCGCGTACATCACAAAAACCACCTTGTATCCTTCCGGCAAACTGTCTATTAATCTTTGAATTTCTTCAACCTCAAG
The DNA here is from genome assembly GCA_036961055.1 of Leeuwenhoekiella sp. Lineage (GTDB taxonomy): Bacteria > Bacteroidota > Bacteroidia > Flavobacteriales > Flavobacteriaceae > Leeuwenhoekiella. The sequence goes on from JBALXG010000193.1 coordinate 597, forward strand.
TGCGCTGTCAATATTATTATAAGCCGTTTCAGTTTGTTCAAATTCATTATCGTTAAACAAAATTTTATTTTGCCCACGCAGGTAAGAAATAGATTCCCGAACCATAATTTTTCTAACCCAGCCTTCAAAACTTCCTTCGTGCTTAAAGCTTTCCAGATGCGTAAAAACCTTTAAAAAACCGTTACACATCGCTTCTTCGGCTTCATGAAAATCTCTTATATATTGCCTGCAAACGCTTAACATTTTTGGCGAATGCCTGTCATACAACCTACGCTGTGCTTCCCTGTTATTTTGGGAGGCTTTTTGTATAAGCTGCATTTCGTTATTAAAAATAGAGATGACTTTCACAAAGTGTTAGTTTTAAAAAACGCTTTCAATTACATAGACGCAACATTTGTAAAAAAGGTTGCCTGAGCATTAATTTTTTTTGAAAGTACTAAAATATTTTTCGCTTAAAGCGAAATAAGAAAAAGGAAGATTTTACTTTTTACGATCAATTACATAATTAACCATAAGCTCAAGAGAATCCCGATAAATAGAAGGCGGATATTTACTCAGTAAAACAAGTGCCTCCTGCTGAAGGTCTTTCATTTTTGAAATGGCATAATCAAGACCGCCATTTTCCTTTACAAAATCTATAACCTTATTGACACGCTTTTTATCTTTATTGTGATTTTTAACCGAATTGATTAACCAGGATTTTTCTTTAGGCGTGCAATTATTGAGCGTATAAATAAGTGGTAAAGTCATTTTTTGCTCTTTGATATCAATACCTGTGGGTTTGCCTATTTTTTCCTGACCGTAATCAAAAAGATCATCCTTAATCTGAAAAGCAAGGCCTATTAATTCGCCAAACTTACGCATATCCTTCACCTCTTTTTTACTGGCATGAACGGCAGCAGCACCCATTGCGCAACAAGCGGCGATAAGCGTTGCCGTTTTCTGGCGAATGATTTCAAAGTAAATTTCTTCGGTGATATCTAGTCGGCGGGCTTTTTCAATCTGGAGGAGTTCGCCTTCACTCATTTCCCGCACAGCGACAGAAATAATAGCGAGCAGGTCAAAATCTTCATTATCTATAGAAAGCAAAAGTCCTTTAGAAAGCAGAAAATCGCCCACTAAAACAGCGATTTTATTCTTCCAGAGCGCGTTAAGTGAGAAGAAACCGCGCCGGCGATAACTTTCATCTACCACATCATCGTGTACAAGTGTGGCGGTATGAATAAGTTCTATTACAGAAGCGCCGCGGTAGGTACGATCATTAATTACCTCGCCGCCCAGCATTTTTGCAACCAGAAATACAAACATGGGTCGCATTTGTTTGCCCTTTCTATTTACGATATAATGGGTAATGCGGTTAAGCAGAGGAACTTTAGACTTCATAGCAAGGGAGAACTTTTGTTCAAAAAGTTCCATCTCGTGAGCTATGGGTTGTTTAATCTGTTCTACTACTTTCATACAGGCCGTAAATATAGCCTAAATAGCGGAAATGTTAAAGGACGAAACTACGCTCCTTTGTTAGCCAGTTGACCACAGGCCGCATCAATATCTTTACCTCGCGATCTGCGCACGGTAACGGTGATACCATTTTCTTCAAGGCGGGAAACATATCTGTTAATTGCTGTATCATCTGCCTGCTGAAAAATGCCGTCGTCAATAGGATTATATTCAATTAAATTAACCTTACACGGCACAGCAAGACCAAAATCTACTAAAGCATCAATGTCTACATCACGGTCGTTTATGCCATTCCACACGATATACTCATAAGTGATTTTTTTCTGAGTTTTCTCATACCAATAGATTAGCGATTCTTTTAATTCCTGTAGCGGCATTTGTTCATTAAAAGGCATTATTTCTGTGCGCACTTCATCTAACGCAGAATGTAGAGAAACCGCCAGATTGAATTTTACTTCGTCATCTGCCATTTTCTTAATAATCTTAGGCACCCCTGAAGTTGAGACTGTAATACGCTTGGGAGACATGCCTAAACCACCATCAGAAGAGGTAATTTTATCTATCGCGGCAATTACATTTTTATAATTCATCAGCGGCTCTCCCATACCCATAAATACAATATTAGAAAGCGGTCTGTCAAAATATAATTTACTTTGCTTATCTATCGCCATTACCTGATCAAAAATTTCATCAGGATTGAGATTACGCATGCGCTTAAGCCTTGCTGTCGCGCAAAACTGACAATTTAAACTGCAACCTACCTGAGAAGAAACGCAAGCTGTAGTACGCGATTTAGTAGGAATTAAAACCGATTCTACTATAAGATTATCGTGAAGTTTTACGGCATTTTTAATGGTGCCGTCACTGCTGCGCTGCATTTGATCTACCTTGATGTGATTGATCACAAAATGCTCATCGAGAAATGTGCGAGTTTCCTTAGAAAGATTTGTCATATCTTCAAAAGTGTGCGCACCTTTGTTCCACAACCATTCATAAACCTGATTGCCCCTGAAGGCTTTATCGCCCTGAGTTGTAAAGTAATCCCGAAGTTGTTCTCTGGAAAGAGACCGTATATCTTTTTTGGTTTGTATCACGCGGTAAAGTTACCAATTTTAAGCCGACTCTGATTTACGGCTAAAAAAGCTGATTTTTGTATAGTTTAGTCCGATTTTTAAAGGAAGCTGACAAGTTATTTTTAAAATTCCTGATCATAAAAAATCCCCGATTTCTTACGAAGAATCGGGGATTTAAGGTCGTTTTTCCTGCTGATTAGATAATCAACATTGCGTCACCATATGTGTAAAATTTATAGCCTTCTTTTATTGCTTCTTCATAAGCTCTTTTAATAAAATCATGACCTGCAAATGCTGAAACCATCATTAATAATGTTGATTTAGGCGTATGGAAATTTGTTACCATACAGTTTGCTATGCTAAAATCATAAGGAGGGAAAATGAACTTGTTTGTCCACCCACCAAATTCGTTTAAACTATGATTAGAACTTACGGCTGTCTCAAGAACACGCATTACGGTAGTACCTACTGCACATATTCTGCGTTTTTCAGTAATGGCATTATTGATAACGTCTGTCGCAGATTTTAAAATGTAAGCTTCCTCACTATCCATTTTATGTTTAGAAAGATCTTCAACCTCAACCGGGCTAAAAGTTCCTAATCCTACGTGAAGTGTAACTTCAGCAAAATCAATACCTTTAATCTCAAGGCGTTTCATAAGATGTTTAGAAAAATGCAAACCTGCTGTAGGCGCGGCAACAGCTCCTTCTTCTTTAGCATAAATTGTTTGATAGCGCTCTGCATCATCTGGCTCAACTTCACGCTTAATGTATTTAGGTAATGGAGTTTCTCCTAATTCTGTAAGTTTATTTCTAAACTCTTCATAAGAACCGTCATATAAAAAACGCAGTGTTCTACCTCTTGAAGTTGTATTATCTATTACTTCTGCAACAAGACTCTCGTCATCACCAAAGTATAATTTATTTCCTATTCTAATTTTACGTGCAGGATCTACTAAAACATCCCAAAGGCGAGTTTCAGAGTTAAGTTCACGTAATAAAAACACTTCAATACGTGCTCCCGTTTTTTCTTTATTGCCATATAAACGAGCAGGAAAAACCTTAGTATTATTAAGCACCATCACATCATTGGGCTCAAAATAATCAATAATATCTTTAAAAAGTTTGTGCTCAATTGTTTGTGTCTTGCGATTAAGAACCATTAATTTAGCTTCATCCCTGTTTTCTGAAGGATATTCTGCCAATAATTCTTTAGGCAATTCAAAATTGAAATGTGAAAGTTTCATCCCCATGGAATTCTATTTTTATATATTTAAAAAAGAGTGCAAATATACGATCTCAAGGTAGGCGTTGTCAAGTAATTACCGGTTTAATTTAAAAGGCTTTTAAAGTACTTCTATTTTAAAGCCTAAATGCTCAAAATCCTTCCAAAAATCAGGGTACGATTTATTAACAACTTCGGCGTCTTCAAATAGAATGGGCACTTTTAAAGCAAGCGGTGCAAAAGCCATCGCCATACGGTGATCCTGATAGGTTTTTATAGTTATATTTTCATTATAAACAGTTGCCGGCTCAAGGTGTAGCGAATTGTCTGTAACGGTAAGTGTTGCTCCTAGTTTAGAAAGTTCGGCATGTAAAGCTTCAAGCCTGTCTGTCTCTTTAATTTTTAAGGTATGCAAACCGGTAAGATCACAACCTATACCCAGCCCATAACAGGTTACCGCTATGGTTTGTGCAATATCAGGACTGTTTGAAAGATCAAAATTAATAGCCTTTATCGAGCTATTTTCTACCTTTTCCAGGGTGATTTTAGCATCTTTAAAGGAGGTTTTTACACCCAAATCCTCATAAAATTTAACCAGACTTGCGTCACCTTGTAAGCTGTTTTGCTTGTAACTGGAGAGTGATATTTTTGCTTTTCGCGAAAGCGCCACCAGACCGTAAAAATACGAAGCGCTGCTCCAGTCTGACTCTACTGTTAATGTTTGTTTTTCTACTAAATCCTGTTTAAAAACCTCAATAATCTGACCTTCAAAACTACTTTTTACACCTATTTGTGTATGCAAAGCGCGTGTCATTTCTATATAAGGAACAGAGGTTATTTTGCCTTCCAGCTCGATTTTTAACCCGTTAGGCAGGGTTGCGCCTATCATCATTAGTGCAGAAATGTACTGGCTGCTAACATTTGCAGCAAGTTTTACAGCATTCATTTCAAGTTTTTTGCCTTTTATTAATATTGGGGCATAACCTTCATTTTTTTGATATTCAATATCTGCTCCCAGACTACGCAATGCGTCTACCAGAATGCCTATAGGTCTTTCTTGCATGCGCGTACTTCCTGTAAGCAAGGTTTCTCTGCCGTCATACACAGAAAAATATGCTGTAAGAAATCGCATAGCAGTCCCTGCATGATGAACGTCTACGATCTTATCTGTAGAGGCAAGGGCCTGCTGCATCACGTGGCTATCATCGCTGTTTGAAATGTTTTCAATACTAAGATTTTCAAATAATGCCTGAAGAATAAGTAGGCGATTTGATTCACTTTTTGACCCTGTGATGGTGATATTTCCAAAAATCTCAGGGATTTCTTTTGATATTTTAAGCTTCATGGTGGGATAAATACGCTGCGAAATTACTTTAATTTTTCGTTACCGTGATGTCTATCGTGATCGCGTTTGGTCTTTAAATCTAATTTTTTATCAAAAGCTAGCTGCAAATCTATGCCGGTTTGATTTGCCAGACACAGCACCACAAATAAAA
>JBALXG010000194.1:0-5845 GCA_036961055.1 Leeuwenhoekiella sp.
CCAGAAAAATCAAGTGCTTCTATCGTATTTTCAAAAGTAGGTTCGTCAGGAAGTGCGGTAATGGCGTCAATCTCATTGCGTGCCTGCTCAATGGCAGCTTTAATCGCAGGTTTATAATCTGAAACCTGTATCTGTGAAAATGGAGCCTCATCAAAAGGCTTCAGTAAAATATTTTCGGTTATTGTTTTCTCTTGCATATTCATTCTTTTTTGCCCACTATGGGTTTTATGTGAGGTTTTTCCTCTATTTTATTTGTTTATCGCTCAAGGCGAAAAACTATATGTTTAAGTCGATTTTAGTATGTTTTAGGCTATTTTTTAAGTGATTCTGCACCAGCGATGACCTTGTTTTTCAAGCCTTCTTTATAAGCTGAAATTTTGGCCTGCACATGCACATTTGAAGAACCTATAATCTGTGCAGCAAGAATACCCGCATTAAGCGCGCCATCAAGAGCGACAGTCGCCACAGGAACACCGCCGGGCATTTGCAAAATAGATAAAACTGAATCCCAGCCATCAATAGAATTGCGAGATTTTACAGGCACGCCTATCACCGGAAGTGGCGAAAGTGAGGCGATCATTCCCGGTAAATGCGCTGCGCCACCCGCACCGGCAATTATTACCTGAATGCCGCGCTCATGCGCGTGCTTGCCATAATCAAACAGTTTATCTGGGGTGCGATGAGCAGAAACAATATCAACTTCTGTCTCAATACCAAATTCTTTTAAAATATCTACGGCGGCTTGCATAACCGGAAGGTCGCTCGTGCTGCCCATAATAATTCCTACTGCCATTCCTTGCTTTTTATCCTCTCTTTCTTTCAGACATCTCTCCCAATTGGAGAGAACTAAAATGTATTATTTTGTTATCACTCGTATCGATTTTTTGACTTTTTCAGCGATTTTACGTGCTTCCGCGAGATCACTATTTATTATGGTCACATGACCCATTTTTCTAAAAGGTCTGGTTTCCCGCTTTCCATAAATATGTGGTGTTACGCCTTTCATTTTCATGATTTCTTCAATATTCTCATACCAGACATCACCTGTAAAACCTTCTTCACCTACCAAATTTACCATTACTGCACCGGCTTTACTTTCAGTTTCACCTAAAGGCAAATTAAGAATCGCGCGTAAATGCTGCTCAAACTGATTAGTATAACTGCCTTCAATGCTGTAATGCCCACTGTTGTGTGGGCGAGGCGCAACTTCGTTTACTAATATTTTATCATCATCTGTCTGAAACATTTCTACAGCCAGCAATCCTACATGTACAAAAGCTTCTGAAACCTTTGTAGCCAGAGCTCTTGCTTTTGCAGCAACCGCGTCATCAATTCGTGCAGGGCAAATCACATATTCTACCTGATTTGCTTCCGGGTGAAATTCCATTTCAACAACGGGATAGGTTTTTACTTCGCCATCTGGATTGCGAACGACAATAACCGCTAGTTCATTTTTAAAAGGAATCATTTCTTCAGCGATGCAAGGCGTATCTGGAAGTTCGTTAACATCCTGTTCTTTCCTAATTACGCTTACGCCTTTACCATCATAACCACCTTGTGTGCTTTTCCATATAAAAGGAAAGACATGCTTACGATCTGTAACTGCTTTTTGCAATTCAGCTTTGGTTTTATATTTCGCGAAAGCGGCAGTAGGAATAGTATGTTTTGTGTAGAATTCTTTTTGAATTCCCTTATCCTGAATAAGACGTAAAGTCTGCGGACTAGGATACACTTTCATGCCTTCGGCTTCCAGCTTTTCTAATGCGTCAACATTTACCGTTTCTATCTCAAAAGTAAGCACATCGCATTTTTTGCCAAAATTGTAAACGGTGTCAAAATCAAGTAAATCGCCCTCTTCAAAATAATTGCATGCGATGCGTGAAGGAGCTTGCGGGCTGGGATCTACCACGCGGGTTTGTATATCAAATTTGCGGGTTTCATAAAGCAACATTTTGCCTAGCTGGCCTCCGCCTAAAATACCCAGTTTAAAATCTGAAGAAAAATAATTGGTCATTTAATGAACTTTTTTCGGCTTTTATGCCCAAAAATCGCACTTTTTTAGTGGTTTTTCAAGCAATGAAGTTCGGCACAAAAGTAATCGTTTAACAGCTAACTAGCATACGCCTTTAAATAAAGTTAACAATGCTTATCTTTGCCGCTTTCAAGATATCACTTTTGCTGTAAAACGATGATAAAACTACACAATTTACATTTTGAGACGTACCTCAGTCAGGAGAAGATTGAGCTGGCAATTGATAAAGTCGCGGTTGCGATAAATGAAGAATATAGAGATAAAAATCCCATTTTTATTGTGGTTTTAAATGGCGCTTTTCGGTTTGCTTCAACCTTAATAAGCAAGTTTGAAGGAGATTGTGAAGTAGAGTTTGTGAAGATGAGCTCTTATGATGGTACAGAAAGTACCGGAAATGTAATGGTAGATATTCCGCTTGATTTTGAAATTGAGGACAGGGATTTGATAGCGGAAACACGATTGAGAAACTAATAGGAATTCTGGCACAAGGAAGTATCTCGCGTTTTAGAATTGCCACTTTGTTTTTTAAACCCGAAGCGTATACAAAAGAATATAAAATACATTATGCAGGTCTTGAAATACCTAATGATTTTATCGTGGGTTATGGACTAGACTATAATGGTTTAGGGCGCAATCTTAAAGAAGTATATAAACTTAAATCAAATAAAATGACCAATTTGGTATTGTTTGGCCCCCCGGGCGCCGGTAAAGGGACACAAGCCACAATTTTAAAAGACAAATATAATCTGGTACATATTTCTACCGGTGACGTCTTTCGCTACAATATAAAAAATGCTACCGCTCTGGGTACTTTGGCCAAATCATATATGGATAAAGGTCAGCTAGTACCAGATGAAGTAACTATAGATATGCTTAATGCTGAAGTCGATAAAAATGCTGAAGCAAAAGGATTTATTTTTGACGGTTTTCCTCGTACTCCGGCTCAGGCTGAAGCGCTTGATGTTTTGTTACAAAGTAAGGGAACTGAGGTTTCTGCAATGGTGGCGCTTGAGGTTGATGATGAGGTACTGGTACAACGCTTATTAGAGCGCGGTAAAACTTCAGGAAGACCAGATGATTCTAATGAAGAAGTGATACGTAAACGCATTAGAGTTTACTATGAAGAAACCGCTATACTTAAACAATTTTATCTTAAAAAAGATAAATATTATGGTGTTGACGGTGAAGGAAATATAAATGAAATTACAGAGAGATTAAGTGCTGTTATAGACAAACTTCTGTAATTAGATTACCTATTAAAAACAATTTGAAGAGAAAGATAAATGACTGAAGGGAATTTTGTTGATTACGTAAAAATGCATATTTCCTCAGGGAAAGGTGGTGCAGGTTCTGCCCATTTGCGAAGAGAAAAATATGTTGCATTTGGTGGTCCAGACGGCGGTGATGGAGGAAGAGGTGGTCATGTAATTTTTAGAACAAATCCTAATCTATGGACGCTGCTACATCTAAAATATAAGCGTCACATAAAATCTGAACACGGCTCAAATGGAAGTAAACAACAGAGTACTGGTGCAGATGGTGCAGATGTTTATGTTGAAGTGCCGTTGGGAACAGTGATAAGAGATACCGAAACTCAGGAAGTAATTATTGAACTTACCGAAAGAGATCAGGAATATATTGTGGCTGAAGGAGGTATGGGTGGTCGTGGTAATTCACACTTTAAAACATCTACAAATCAAACTCCGCGTTACGCGCAACCCGGAATTCCTGGTCAGGAAATAGATGTTACCCTAGAGCTTAAAATTCTTGCAGATGTAGGATTAGTAGGATTTCCCAATGCCGGAAAATCTACTTTATTATCTGTAATAACGGCGGCGAAGCCCAAAATAGCCGATTATGAGTTTACAACCTTAAAACCTAATCTAGGGATTGTAGAATATAGGGATATGCAGACTTTTGTAATGGCAGATATTCCTGGTATTATTGAGGGCGCTGCTGAAGGTAAAGGGCTTGGTTACCGATTTTTGAGACATATTGAGCGTAATTCTACACTGCTGTTTATGATTCCGGCAGATGCAAAAGATATAGCAGGTCAGTACGATATTTTGCTTCATGAGCTTGAAAAATACAATCCTGAACTTCTTGATAAAGACAAATTTATAGCCATAACAAAAAGCGATATGCTTGATGCTGAATTGCAGGCAGAACTTAAAGCAGAACTTGACAAAACACTTCCTATTCCTTACTTATTCATCTCGTCTGTAGCACAACAAGGACTTACCGAATTAAAAGATAAGCTTTGGCAAATGCTCAATACCGAAGAAGATACAATTTCGCAGAAATAAGGATAAATAATTTTAAATTCTTTATCCTTATTTAAGTTTTCTTTAAACTCTAAGGCTGGTTTTTTCGTTATTTTTAATAAAACAGCAGTTATGAAAAAGATACTTTTTATTTGTTTGTGTTTCGCTTTAATATCATGTGGTACCACAAATGTGGATTATGACTATGACGAGCAGGCAAATTTTGACGCATTCAAGTCTTACAATTACCTCCCAGATATGCAATCAGGTATGAGTCAGCTGGATTTAAACCGGCTTATGAAAGCTACTGATAGCATTTTGCAAAGTCGCGGTTATATTAAAAGTGAAACGCCAGATCTCTATGTCAATGTAGTAAGCGATCGCTATGAAGATGCCAGTCGCAATAGTGTAGGTATAGGAATAGGTGGCGTAGGCGGTAATGTTGGTGTAGGAGTAGGGGGAGGAATTCCAATTGGCGGTCGTACGTTACACCAAACTCTTACTATAGATCTTGTTGATGTTAAAAAGGATGCTTTGGTGTGGCAGGCAGTGAGTGATAGTAATCTTCAATTAAAGACTAATCCTGCACAGCGAGAAGCTTATTTTAAAACTATTATGGAAAAAATATTTAAAAAATATCCTCCACAGAAATAGAACTTATTAGTAATTAAGGGGTTTAGACAATACTAATGAAGTTAAATCGTTTTTTGTTTAGTTTTGCCTAAACCAGATCATATATGCGCAACCTTTTACTTTTATTTTTATTTCCTGCTTTACTTCTAGCTCAAAATTCAGAGTTTACTACTGCAGAAAATTATTTTAAAAAAGAACAATTTGAAAAAGCTCAACCTCTTTTTGAGAACTATTTAAAAAACCACCCAAAAGACCTGGAAACTCGGGAATATCTGGGTGATATCGCCGCAAATGAGAGAAAGTGGGATACCGCGATTGATTATTATAAAGCATTAGTTGAAGAAAATGAGCAAAACGCAAATTTTCATTTTAAATATGGTGGAGCGTTAGGCATGAAAGCTTTGAGCATTAGTCGCATAAGAGCTTTAACGTATATAAGCGATATTAAATTTCATTTTATAAAAGCTGCAGAACTTGATCCTAATCACATAGAAACACGCTGGGCACTTATAGAATTGTATCTGCAACTTCCCGGTATTGTGGGGGGAAGTGTAAGCAAAGCTGAAAAATATGCTGATGAGCTTCAGGCTATATCGCCGGTAGATGGATATTTATCAAAAGGATATATCGCAGAACATAATGATGATACGAAAGTAGCTGAATACAACTATAAAAAAGCCATTGCCATAGGTGGTTCTGCCCACACTTATGAAAAGCTCACCGCTCTTTATGAAAAGAATGACAAGCCTAAAGAAGCGTTAGATACAGCTTCTACTTCGCTGCAAATTCATAAACGCAACCAGGTAAATTACCAGATAGGAAAAATTTCTGCGGAATATAAGATGGAATCAGAGCTGGGGTTAGAAAGTCTTAAGGCCTATATTTCAAATCACAGTGTAAAAGATGGTGTGCCCGT
>JBALXG010000195.1:0-5842 GCA_036961055.1 Leeuwenhoekiella sp.
CAAAAATTCTATGCCGAAAACGGCAAACCAGATAATATTGATGGGTTTACTCCAGAGCAACGTTTCTTTATCTCATGGGCGACCATCTGGAGAACAAAAATGAGGGACGATGCTTTGCGTACTCGTATTAAAACAGATCCTCATTCTCCGGGTATGTACAGAGCGTATGTTCCTTTACAGAATGTAGATGCTTTTTATGCTGCTTTTGATATAAAAGAAGGAGATAAAATGTACTTACCAGAAGATAAGCGCGTGCGTATCTGGTAAGATTAGTTTTTAGTGTTCTAATTTAGAGGTTGTTTAAAAGTTCAAACAGCGTCATTCCGAATTTATTTCGGAATCTCATCATACTAAACCAATTAGGATGGGAATCTGAAACTAGTTCAGATTGACGAAAAGAGAAGCTTTTAAACAACCTCTTTTTATTGCGCTTTCATTTCATTTACCAGAGCAAAAGCCTGATTTACATATTGCTTCTCAATAAATAAAGTGAAATAATTAGAAGTCGAAATCGCCTCAAAAATGGGGATTCCTTCATAGGCTAGTAACTTGAAAATATAAAAATACAGACCCACGGTTTTAGAATTATTTTCAGGCAGCGCTATCGATAATGAGGAGAGGTTTTTCTTAATGGTGATACAGGTTTCAAAGGTGAAACATTCTTCAACAACCTGCGTAAGATCATTAGAAACCAAAATATTACTTTCGTGAAAATTACTTGAATACGTAAAATACGCTTTTGGGATATTTTTGACGTGCTCTAGCAATTTTAACTGACTATCCAGAATTGTATTTGAATTGAGAAAAGTAAAATCTGTAATTCCAGAACGTACTACCACATCACCTAACTCACTTATCATTTTTGAACTAAGCCTGCGCTGCGGAAAATAACGGCGTAAAGCCATCACAATAGAACCGGGATTGACAGATCTGCCCAGTTCTTTTTCAACTAAAGGTTTAAAATCTTCGGCCAGAGCGCTAAAGTTTATAATCTTTCGCACAAGTGCATCTTCTATAAAAGGCTGATGCTTTATTAACCCTTCTACACAGGAAGTTATGGTCTTCAATGTTATATATTTAACAATTTGTACAAATCTATATAATTTTCAGCATTTATTTCCTAAGTATTTGTTTTCACTTTAATTATGCATAAAATTTTTAGAATATGAATGTATTAAAATTTGGTGGTACTTCAGTAGGTAGCGCCGAAAATATGCAGAAAGTGGTTGAGATTATTTCTCACAATGAAGAAAGACAAATTATCGTCCTTTCTGCAATGAGCGGTGTGACTAACATGCTTGTGGGTTTACATCAAGCCAGCGTGGCTCAAAATAATGAAGAAATTGAAACAGCTCTTGAAGCTATCAAGAAAAAGCATTTTGAGGCTATTGACGCGTTATTTACGAGTTCTAATGCTGCTAGTGAAGCTTTAGTTCAAATAGACCAATATTTAAGCGAATTAAGAGATCTGGCTAAAGGAACAATACGACGCTATTTGTACGCAGAGATTGTTACTTACGGGGAAACGATGCTGACTTATCTTTTTTCTAAGTTTTTAGATCAAAAAGGTATGAATAATGTTCTGCTTAACGCGAAAGATTTTATGCATGTAGGTCATGTTGAAAACCCTGATATTGATGCGGTTTCAGCTAGTTTACAGGCAGTTCTGGCAACTAATGAGTCAAATATCTATATAACGCAGGGTTTTGTTTGTATTGATGAAACCGGCACAATATCAACTTTAAAGCGTGGCGGAAGCGATTTTAGCGCAACAATAATTGGCGCTGCTATAGGAGCAAATGAGGTTCAGATTTGGACAGATATTGATGGTTTGCATAATAATGATCCGCGATTTGTTGAAGAAACACGTCCTATCGAGCATTTGACGTATAATGAAGCGGCAGAGCTGGCTTATTTTGGTGCTAAAGTATTGCATCCGCAAACGGTTGCTCCCGTGATTGATAAGGATATTCCGGTTTGGTTAAAAAACACGTTTGAACCAAAAGCTCCCGGAACCAAAATTTCTAATGAATATCACAACCGTGGCCTTAAAGCGATTTCTGCAAAAGATGGAATCACCGCGATACGCATTCGGTCAAATAGAATGTTAGGTGCCCACGGATTTTTAAAGACAATATTTGAGGTTTTTGACAGATATGAGACTTCAATAGATATGATTACCACATCTGAAGTTGCGATTTCTTTAACTATAGATGATAACCGAAATTTAAAAGCTATAGTGACCGAACTTTCTGTAATTGCAGAAATTACGGTAGAGCAGGAGCACAGCATAATTTGTATTGTAGGTGAAAACCTCATTGCAGATCAGGAATCTTACAAGGCATTTGGTTTGCTCAATCAACTACCAGTAAGGATGATTTCCTTTGGCGGAAGCAATAATAATATTTCACTGCTTGTTCCTACACGCGATAAAGTAAAAACGTTGCAATATTTAAATCATCAGCTTTTTAAGCTTGAAGGGGTATTGTTATAAAGGTTTAGTCAATTAGTGTTAGCCTTCTTCCAATTATCTTCGGAAGATAAAAAGATCCAGGTTTCGGCCTGGATTTTTTAATTTATAACTTTATCAGATTTTTACTTTAAAATGGTAATCAAGAATTTCTTTTAGGTTGACTGAATCTATTTGTTTAAAAATTTCATCTTCCTGATTTTTGCGATATTCTGGCGATTTTAGGCCTAATTCTGCCGCTTTTTTACCATAATAGGCAGATTTTGTAGGATGCTGAGGTGAGACTGCATTAAACGTGTAACCAAAAGCGTCCTGCTTAATGATTTCTTCTATAATATGAATACAATCTGTTCTATGAATTAAATTAACGGGTGCTTCGCCATTACTCAATTCAGTACGGCCGGCAAGATGTTTAACCGGATTTCGGCTGCCGCCAAATAGTCCGCCAAAACGTAAAATAGTTGTCTTAAAAGCGGTTGATTTTTGAAAAAGCTCTTCAACTTCCAGCAGTTGCTTCCCATTATTAGCTTTTGGCAACGGATAATCTTTTTCGGTCACATTTCCCTGCTCGTCGTCATAAACCGCGGTGCTGCTTACGAGAATAACTTTAGAAACCTGAGTTTCTTCTACATTATTGAGAAAGTGTAGCATTTTTAAAGCGTGGTTATGCCCAGAATTTTTACGCAATCCCGGCGGGATGAGAACAATAAGAATTTCTATTTCACTTAAAAAATTATTTATTTGTCCGCTTACCTGATCTTCGGTAAAAAGCACATTGTATGTTGGTATTCCTGCATTAGTCAGTAATACCTGTTTGTCCCGGCTGGTTGTTGATCCTTTAATGCTGTGACCTAAACTTTGAAGGTGAACGGCGAGCGGTTTACCCAGCCAGCCTAATCCTGCGAGTGCGATTTTACTCATTAGAAACCTGATTTTTGCTGTATTTAGCCGGTTTTTTAAAGTTAATTTGCTGGCGTGTCATAATCGCATCTGTATAAATAAAAGGCATTGGCATATCATTTTCTGGACGGGAAGGTATATTAAAATCTGGATTTTCTAAAAGATCATAACTGTAATCATAAAGCGTAAAGTTGAGCGATGTCGTATCAGGAACGGTAAGTTTTACCTCAAGTGGTTCACGATCACTAACTCTGTAGCTCAATAATCTGCTGCTCTTCCTGTCATTGAGAACATATTTATCTGTCATTTCTTTTTTTACAATTTGACCGTTAAATTCAAGCGAAGTAAATTTAGTTTTCGGGGAAACCGAAAGCAGCATATCATTCACTTCCCGCTGCGGATAAACGGTAAAATTAATTTCGCGTAAAGCGTTATTCACAGTGTCTTTTAAAATATAAATACTTGATGGCGCCACTGCTCTGTGAGGCGTTTTTGCGGTATAGGTGAAAAAACTGTTATACTTACCTGCCGCTTCGTCATCGTAATCTGTGGCGGTCGCATTATCTCCCATTATACTCTTAATCCACGTATCTGGATATTTATTATAAGTTGCGAAATACGATTCTTTTGTGTCAACATCATACACATAATCAATACTTGTAGGAAATGGGCGCTCTAGCGTAAAATCTGACTTAAGGTGCGCTGAAACAAAAAACCCAATGCTTATGATAAAGAAAAGAAGCGCCAACTTTCCGCGAATGCGATAATAACTAAAAACCGGAAGCAATAAGCCAAAAAGTAGCACCGTAAAAACAGCACTTGCTGTGAGCATTTTTAACCCCAAACCTACCGGAAAATCCCTAATGTCATGCGTCAGAATAAATATTGCCGGCGCACAAAGTAGCGTTAACAGTAGTAAATTAGGCTTTTTTAGTATGATTATCAGGAAAACAGAAATAACACCAAAAAATACAGGAATTACAAAGAATGCCGCTCCAGGCAAATAAAGAGCGACCAGAATAGAAATTATCAACCAGAAAAACAATGGTGCAATACTCAAACTTGCCGCCTGTACCGGTTTGTAAAATTTGTGATATATAAAAAATGTAATGGCTAAAGATAGACTCGCAAAGGCAGTGATATATTCATAGCCGTTATATGTAAAGCCATGTAAAATATCCTGATATCTGGGATAGAGCGAGAGAATTAACTTCCACCCAAAATAGGTGATTAAACTACTTGCAATAAGCGAAATTAAAAAGGGTAAAAAACCTCGGCCTATTTGACGTAGGCTCAACTTTTTTCTAATTATTCCAAAAATAATCAAGCCTATAAAAAGTATAATTGCCAGAATAACCATAGGCCAGATCCAGCTAAATGGGTAGTACACCATTTTAAGTAATGGCATATTAAGATAGACATAATCCTGATCGCTTTTTAAATTGAGATCTGCATCTGCAAAGTAATTAAGCAGCGGCATAAGATAGCTCGCCTGATGCTCAAGTGAAGTTCTATCAAGGCGATCATAGGTATCCATCGCTGTGTGGTAATCAAAATGATCGCCTATAAATGCAAAGAAAAAGCTATCTATATCGCCATCTTTCCGCAAAACAGTTGAGTCAGTATCATTAGGCAAAATCTTGTAAATACTGTAGTACAATGAGTTTGCAAAAGGATATTCTGGATTTGCTTTCGCAAAAGCTTTTATAAGTTGAGCATTGCCGCCATTAGTCTCAACAATCATGTTTGAAGGGCCACCACTTCCGCGAGCTTCAAAGTTTAAAGCAAGCCCCACATTTTTTGCCCACGGATGATTATTAGTAAAAACCGTGGCACCGTTTAACCCCAGTTCTTCAGCGTCTGTAAATAGAATTATAATGTCGTTTTTAGGTTTTTTTCCTGTAGCCAGATAAGCCCGAACAGCTTCAAGAACGGTCACCACACCGCTTCCCGCATCACTTGCGCCGTATGAGGCTGTGTGTGGCGCGCTATCATAATGCGACATTAAAAGCAGGCTTTTATCGCCTTCTGTACCCCGTATTTTACTTATAATATTTACGGCTTTGCTCAATGCTCCCCAGCCGGGTTTGTAAGCAAAACCTTCTTCCAGTTGCGTTTCTAAACCCATTCCTTCAAGTACAGAAACAATATAATCCTGCACTTCTTGATGGCCGGTTGTTCCTACAGAATGCGGTTGCTCTGAGATGTATTTTAATTTTTCAAGAGCCCTTTCTGATGAAAATTTTGTGAGAGGTACATCACCATGACTATATGTTGCCGGTTTATGTGTATAAAAACTAAAACAGATAAGCCCAGTTAAAAGTAGAAATGAAAGCGCGACAGAATAGGTTTTCTTCATTCGGTTATATTATGATTTAAAGGTAATTTGTTGTATCCTGATAAACAAATCTGTAAAAAACAGGAAGCAAGGCAAATTTAGCGCAAACGATTTCGAAAAAATTGTGTAATTTA
>JBALXG010000196.1:0-5799 GCA_036961055.1 Leeuwenhoekiella sp.
TAATCAAATAGTGCGAATCATACACTCAAAAAATAGAGATGCATTGTCTGCAAAAGGCAGTTATGGTGATAAATTTAAAAATAGTTATGAATGGACTACGCTACTTAAATGTGCAGAGTCTTATGATATGATGCGTAGATTTTATAAAAAAACACCTACCAGTCTTACTACTCTTGAATTTTTAATTCTAAACTCGCGTTGTCCTCGATCTGTTATGAACAGTCTAAATCAGGTAGGTAGCCATATTAAAGTGCTTAATAGCCAAGAGTATCCATCTAAGAATTCTGCAGCTTTTTTAATTGGCAGGGTGCGGGCTGAATATAAATACAAACTTATAGAAGAAATTGACGGAAGCATTGAGAATTTTATTGAGCATATTTTAGATACTGTAGTTTTAATTGCAAAGAAGATAGAAAAGGAATACTTTAATTATTAATTTAGCAAACTGTTTATCTACCTTTGCTTTAAATTATACTTTTGAAATATACTATCAAATATAAGGCTCATAACACCTATGAAGTTTCTGTTGCAGAAGCTTTATGGCAGTTCTTAATTATTCCTGAAAATAATGATTCACAGGAAGTTATACGTGAGGATTTTAAAAATTCACTCAGAGTTGCTGTAGAGAATTCTATTAATGGCTATGGTTTTAATACTTATAGAATACATCCTAAAAAGGAATTCTCAGAAATTGAATTTGAAGCTGTATTTGAAGTTATAAAAGGATCTGTCAATCCTTATGAGCAGGTAGATATGCCTAATATTGAGAAAGACTATTTGCTCATATATTCATTAGAATTTCAAACAGAACATGAGCCATTTTTAAGAAATACATCATTAACAACACTACCTTTAACTGCAGGTAATATTTTTGAATTTGATAAAGGAATTTCAATTTTTGAAAATTTAAAAAATCTGAATAATTGGATATATTCTTCGTTCAATTATAAATCAAATGTTACTACAATTGAAACTAATTTGGAGGAGATTTTGACTACAAAAGAGGGAGTTTGTCAGGATTTTACCCATATTTTTTGCGCTGTCGCAAGGCAATATAAAATTCCAACAAGATATGTTTCGGGCTATTTAAATCAAGGAGTGGGTTATGTAGGAGATTCTCAAATGCATGCCTGGGTAGAATGTTTTATTCCTAATAAAGGCTGGGTAGGTTATGATCCTACTAATAATTTACTGGCTGCAGATAATCATATTAAAGTTGCTCATGGTAAAGACTATACTGATTGCCCACCCATAAAAGGTGTCCTATATACTTCAGGAAAAAATGAGACAACTTATAGCGTTGAAGTGACTAAGGATGATGACAATTATGAAACGTTTTCACAAACTCAGAATTCTGATGGGATCCTACAAGTTCAACAAATGGGATCTATGAAGCAAGTGCAAAAACAACAGCAGCAGGGCAAGACAGTAAAATCATCTTAGTCTGTAAACCTGACTAAAAAATAGTATTACTCTACAAAAAGACAATTTATGGTTACCACAGATCAGGTCAGGCATCTGACTGAGAGACTTTCTGACCTGAAAAAATATCTGAGTATAGACCAAAAGCAGGTTGAAATTCAGAATGATGAAGAAAAAACATTTAATCCTAATTTTTGGAACCATCCCAAAGAGGCTGAACTTTTTATGCGTGAATTACGCGGAAAAAAGAAATGGGTCGAAGATTTTAATAAAGTAAAAACCTGGATCGAAGAACTCGAAGTACTCCTTGAATTTTACAAGGAAGGTGATGCTTCTGATGAAGATGTACAAAATCAATATGACAAAGCAATAAATCTTATTGAAAGCATGGAATTTAAAAACATGCTTTCTGAGGAAGGAGATGGTTTAAGCGCAGTTCTTCAAATAACCGCTGGCGCAGGCGGTACAGAGAGTTGTGATTGGGCTGCAATGCTCATGCGCATGTATTTAATGTGGAGTGAGAAAAATGGCTATAAAGTAAAGGAACTCAATTATCAGGGAGGCGATGTTGCCGGTGTTAAAACGGTGACGATAGAAATTGAAGGAGAATTTGCCTTTGGCTGGTTAAAAGGTGAAAACGGCGTTCACCGCCTTGTGCGTATTTCACCTTTTGACAGTAATGCAAAAAGACATACGTCATTTGCTTCGGTATACGTATATCCTCTTGTTGACGATAGTATTGAAGTAGAAATAAATCCTGCTGATATTAAATGGGACTTTGCCAGATCAAGTGGCGCAGGTGGTCAAAATGTAAATAAAGTAGAGACAAAAGCTATACTTACCCACTACCCTACCGGCATTATAATTCATAATAGTGAAACCAGATCACAACTGGAAAATCGAGAGAAAGCAATGCAGATGCTGAAATCTCAACTTTACGAAATTGAACTCAAAAACCGTCAAGCAGCACGCGACGAGATAGAAGCAGAAAAGAAGAGCATAGAATGGGGATCTCAAATACGCAATTATGTACTTCACCCCTATAAACTTATTAAAGATGTGCGCACCGGTGAAGAAACCGGTAATACAGAAGCAGTACTCGATGGGGATCTGGATGCTTTTTTAAAGGCATTCTTAATGATGACAGGACAAAAAGAAGAAGAAAACGAATTATAATATGCTTAAAATTTACCATAATCCCAGATGTAAGAAAAGCAGAGAGGGTTTAGCTATATTAGAAAAATCTGGAAAAGAGTTTGAGATTGTTAAATATCTCGATAATCCCCCTTCTTATTTAGAACTTTCTGCAATTATAGGCAAGATGGGGATTAAGTCAATAGATCTGGTGAGAACAAATGAAACGCTGTGGAAGAAAAACTTTAAAAATGAAAGTTTTTCTGATAAAGAAATAGTTCAAATCATGGTAGAAAACCCTATTTTGATAGAGCGCCCAATTGTAATTCACAATAACAGTGCAGTTATAGGAAGACCTCCTGAAAAAATTAACGAAATTCTATAATTTGCACATCTTCATTTTAACGTAAGTTTAACCAACTACCCGTTAAACCTCGCCTATTTTCCTAGTCTAATAAGGGAAACCAAAAAAAATCTATGAAAATTAAATTATTACTAGTTTTATTACTAGCGATCCCTGCTTTTGTATTAGCGCAAGGCAGTGAAAAGTTTACAATTACCGGAAAGGTGGTAGATAAACAAGGAGGAGTGCCACTTGAGTATGCAACTATTACAGTGACAGATGCTACAAATAGTCAGGCTGTAGAAGGTGGAATTACAGATCCTAATGGAAGCTTTTCAATTGATGTACCTTCAGGAAATTATAATATTAAGATAGAATATATTTCTTTTGCCCCTTATCAGGTTAATAACAGGGCAATTTCAAAAAATACTGATTTAGGTACCATAACACTCGAATTTGCGGCATCAGACTTAGATGAAGTTACTGTAATTGCAGAGACTACAACAGTTGATGTACGTCTGGATAAAAAGATATATAATATAGGTAAAGATTTAACAACAGCCGGAGGTACAGTAAGTGATGCACTCAACAATGTTCCCTCAGTATCTGTAGATGTAGAAGGAGGTATTAGTCTAAGAGGTAATGAGAATGTAAGAGTTTTAATTAATGGCAAACCGTCTGCAATGGCTGGCTTTGGTTCTACAGATGTTTTAAGACAATTACCTGCAGATGCAATTGAACGTGTTGAAGTTATCACATCACCCTCTGCAAGATATGATGCCGAAGGTACAGCCGGCATTATAAATATAATTTTAAGAAAAGAGAAAACACTCGGGTTTAATGGCTCTTTAAATCTTAATGCAGGAAATCCTGATAATTTTGGAGCATCTGCAAATCTTAATTATAGAACAGAAAAATATAATCTTTTCAATACAACAGGATTTAGATATGCAAATTCTCCCGGAAATGCCTATTTTGATACACGATATAATTCTACCAGCAGTAGTGACTTTGACCGTATAATTGAAGACCGTATAATTAACCGACTGGATAGAGGTTTTAATACTAATCTTGGTATGGAATACTACTTATCTGATAATTCTTCTGTAAC
The DNA here is from genome assembly GCA_036961055.1 of Leeuwenhoekiella sp. Lineage (GTDB taxonomy): Bacteria > Bacteroidota > Bacteroidia > Flavobacteriales > Flavobacteriaceae > Leeuwenhoekiella. The sequence continues at coordinate 4,011 of JBALXG010000196.1, forward strand.
AGGTACACTTTTTTATCGTAATGGTAATGATCAGGATAACACTATTAACCATACACGCAATTTCAACGATAATAATCTCTCTCTTGGTACTACGCGTATTGAAGATCAAGCTCAAGACGATGAAAGTTTTCAAGTATCCTTAAACTATATGAAAAAGTTTAATGATAAGGGTCATCAGTTAACTGCAGATTTTCAATACGATATAGATAATGAATTAGAAAATTCTCTTATAAATGAGAATGTAACTTTTAGTGATTCTAATGAAAGTGGAAATTTTATTGATGAAAACATAACTACAAAAGAAGATCAAAAGGAATATCTTTTTCAGACAGATTATGTATTACCATTTGGTGAAGATTCTCAATTTGAGGCAGGATATCGCGGAAATTTTGAAAACACAGTGACAGATTATACGCTTCAACAGGAAGATTCTACTGGAAGTCAGTCTTTTGTAGTTAATGATACACTTACAAACAGTTTTGATTATACTGAAAATGTGAATGCATTATATACCCAATATGGTACAAAATTGGGTGATTTCTCCTTTTTATTGGGATTACGTCTTGAAAATACTCAATTAAAAGGAAAAATAGATTCAAGACTTACCGAAGTAGAATTACAAGATATTTTTGGTTTTGCTATCGACACCGATTTTGATAATAATTATTTAGGTTTATTCCCTACATTAAATTTAATCTACGAATTAGGTGAAATGGAAAATATTACAGTGGGATATAACAGAAGGATCAACCGACCACGTGGCTGGTTTATAAACCCTTTCCCATCTCGTAGTAGTAGAAACAATGTTTTTCAGGGTAATCCTAATCTAAGTCCGGCCTATTCTAATGCTTATGATGTAGGTTATCTAAAGAAATGGGAAAAGTTAACTTTTACATCGTCTGTTTATTTTCAGCATGAAACCGATGCTTTTGAGCGTGTAGAAGAAAATATCGCAAACTCAAGTGTTATACGTACTATTCCTATTAATCTTTCCAGTAATGATCGTACCGGTGCAGAAATAGGATTGTTATACAACCCTATAAAATGGGCAAGATTAAATGGTAGCTTTAACTTTTTTCAATTTAAAACCGAGGGAGAATTTAATGGTGTCGATTATGGAGCTAAAAATACAAGCTGGTTTGCCCGTTTTAGTTCTAAAATTACTTTACCTGCTAAAATAGACTGGCAGACCAATGCCTTTTACAGAGGGCCTTCTCAGGGTGCACAGACTAAAACAGACGGTTTACTTTCTATAGATCTTGCATTTAGCAAGGATATTTTTAAAGAGAGCGCTACGGTATCATTAAATGTTCAGGATTTATTGAATTCCAGAAAAAGAAATTCATTTACTACAAATCCAAGCTTTACACAAGATAGTGAATTTCAATGGAGAGAACGCCAGATTAATGTATCCTTAATGTACCGCTTTAATCAGCAAAAAAATCAGCAAAATAAACAAAATAGAGAATCTAATGATGATCAGGGAGAAGATTTTGGCGGAAAATAAAGGCTAAAAAAGGTAAAATAAAAACCATCAGCACTTAAGCGCTGATGGTTTTTTATATTTTAATATTTATGCTTTTGTTCTAACTAAAGGCTTTCTCTTTCAGCTCTCTTTTTAGCTCTCATTTCTTTAAAACGTTCAGTAAGTGCCCCGCCTAGCCAGTAAGGAATTATTGACACTAAAAAAATCATTAACCAGAAGCCTATGGTCAGGATGGTAAGAAAAGCCAGAAAACCTAAGTATTGATCAAATTCAAACATAATTGCTATTTATCTTTTGTTTTGC
>JBALXG010000197.1:0-5789 GCA_036961055.1 Leeuwenhoekiella sp.
CATGAGCAAAAAGGAAAATATGGTGGTGCGCGTGTATTATTATTACCGGCAGCTCCTGGTACAGGGGTTATAGCTGGTGGTGCTATACGTTCAGTACTTGAAGCAGTTGGTATTCATGATGTACTTTCTAAGAATCAAGGTTCTTCAAACCCACATAACGTGGTAAAAGCAACTTTTGATGCTCTTTTACAGTTGCGCAGCGCAGAGACTGTTGCTAAGCAACGTGGTATCTCTTTAGACAAAGTATTCAAAGGATAATATTAAGACGATGGCAAAGATTAAAGTAAAAAAGGTAAAGAGTGCTATTAATCGCACACAGAACCAGAAAAGAATTCTTGAGGCATTAGGTCTTAGAAAAATTGGCCAGGTTGTTGAGCATGAGAATACGCTTAGCATTCTTGGAATGATAAATAAAGTTAGTCATTTAGTTTCTGTTGAAGAAGCTTAAACATAAGATATAATGAATCTAAGTAACTTAAAACCGGCAGCAGGCTCGGTAAAAAAGAATGACAGTAGGCGAGGCCGTGGGGAAGCTACCGGAAATGGTGGAACCGCTGGTCGTGGACATAAAGGTCAGAAGTCACGTTCTGGATATTCTAAAAAAGTAGGTTTTGAAGGTGGGCAAATGCCACTTCAACGTCGTGTGCCTAAGTTTGGTTTCACGAACATAAACCGAAAAGAATATGCAGGTATCAATATTGATACATTACAGGAATATGTAGATGCTGGTCGTATCAAGGGTGAAGTAACTCTTGAGGCATTGGTAGAAAACAGACTTGCTGGTAAAAATGATTTAGTTAAGATTTTAGGTCGTGGTGAACTTACAGCCAAATTAAAAGTGACCGCTCATAAATTTACAGCATCAGCACAAAAAGCTATCGAAGCTGCTGGCGGTGAAGCAGTAACTTTATAAAAGCGATCAGAATGAAGGCTATAGAAACGATAAAAAATATCTGGAAAATAGAGGAACTTAAGAATCGTATCTTAATGACCTTGGGTTTACTATTGGTTTACCGTTTTGGTGCTCAGATTGTTCTTCCTGGTATAGATGCTTCTCAATTGGCAAATCTGTCTCAACAGACAGATAGTGGTCTTTTGGGTCTATTAAATGCATTTACTGGTGGAGCTTTTTCTAATGCTTCAGTTTTTGCATTGGGTATTATGCCCTATATATCTGCTTCTATTGTAGTGCAATTGATGGGTATTGCAATACCTTATCTTCAAAAATTACAAAAAGAAGGAGAAAGCGGGCGTCGTAAGATCAACCAAATAACGCGGTGGTTAACAATCGCTATAACACTTGTACAAGGGCCTGGATATATATTTAATCTATATAACATTCTTCCTGCTAATGCATTTGTGCTAGGTAATGACATGATTTTCATAGTATCTTCTGTTATAATATTAGCTACAGGTTGTGTATTTGCAATGTGGCTTGGTGAAAAGATTACTGATAAAGGTATTGGTAACGGTATATCTCTATTAATTATGGTAGGTATTATCGCTAGGTTACCACTTTCATTTATTCAGGAATGGGTATCTAGAGTTACTGAATCTAATGGGGGTTTAATAATGATACTTATTGAGCTCGTGATATGGTTTGTTATAATTCTGCTTTCAATATTACTGGTAATGGCAGTGCGACAGATCCCAGTACAATATGCAAGAAGAACTGCAAGTGGTAGCTATGAGAGAAATGTTTTTGGCAGTCGTCAATATATACCCTTAAAGCTTAATGCTTCTGGAGTTATGCCTATCATATTTGCTCAGGCAATAATGTTTATTCCTGCAGCTGCTATTAGTTTATCAGACTCATCAATGGCGCAGTCTGTCGCTTCAGAATTCAAAAATATTTTTGGATTCTGGTATAATCTTGTTTTTGGACTTTTAATTATTGTATTTACATATTTCTATACGGCGATTACGGTACCTACCAACAAAATGGCAGATGATCTTAAGAGAAGTGGTGGTTTCATTGCAGGTATAAGACCTGGTACAGAAACTGGTGAATATCTTGATCGTATTATGTCGCAGATCACTTTGCCTGGTTCCGTTTTTCTTGCTCTTATTGCTATTTTTCCGGCAATAGCGGTTAGTTTATTAGGTATGCAAACGGGATGGGCTTTATTTTACGGAGGTACTTCTTTACTTATTCTAGTTGGGGTAGCTATAGATACTATGCAACAGGTTAATTCATACCTTTTAAATAGACACTACGACGGTCTTATGAAAACGGGTAAAAATAGAAAAGCAGTAGCATAATGGCAAAACAACCGGCAATAGAACAAGATGGAACTATTATTGAAGCATTGTCTAATGCAATGTTTCGTGTAGAACTAGAAAATGGTCACGTGGTGACTGCGCATATCTCAGGTAAGATGCGCATGCATTATATAAAATTACTACCTGGGGACAAAGTGAAATTAGAAATGAGCCCGTATGATTTAACAAAGGCTCGTATAACCTACAGATACTAAGACGAGATGAAAGTAAGAGCGTCAATAAAAAAGAGAAGTGCCGAGTGCAAAATTGTGCGTAGAAAAGGCAGATTATATGTAATTAACAAAAAGAACCCTAAGTTCAAACAAAGACAAGGTTAAGAATTATGGCAAGAATCGCAGGGGTAGATATCCCAAAACAAAAACGAGGTGTAATTGCATTAACTTACATCTTTGGTATAGGAAACAGTAGGGCAAAAGAAATTTTAGCTCAGGCTAATGTTGATGAAGATATTAAAGTTTCAGAATGGGATGATGACCAGATAGGTCGTATTCGTGAAGCTGTAGGATCTTTCAAGATAGAAGGAGAATTAAGAAGCGAGGTGCAAATGAGCATTAAGCGTCTAATGGATATAGGTTGCTACAGAGGAATCCGTCATAGATCTGGATTACCTTTACGTGGTCAACGTACTAAAAATAACTCCAGAACCAGAAAAGGTAAGCGTAAAACTGTTGCTAACAAGAAGAAAGCGACTAAATAATAAGTAAGCAATGGCAAAGCAAAACACTAAAAGCACTAAGAGTGCTAAAGGTACTAAGAAGCGTAAAGTTATTGTAGAGTCTGTAGGTGAAGCTCATATAGCTGCCTCTTTCAACAATATTCTTGTTTCTTTAACAAATAAAAAGGGTGATGTTATTTCTTGGTCTTCTGCCGGTAAAATGGGCTTTAGAGGATCAAAAAAGAACACTCCATATGCAGCACAGCTAGCTTCTGAAGACGCAAGCAAAGTAGCTCATGAGGCAGGATTACGTAAGGTAAAAGTATATGTGAAGGGACCAGGGAATGGTCGTGAATCTGCAATACGTTCTATTCACAATAGCGGGATAGAAGTGACTGAAATTATAGATGTAACTCCGTTACCTCATAATGGATGTCGTCCTCCTAAAAGAAGAAGAGTTTAAATTAAAATCATATCAATCGGGGAGTATTGGTTTTGCGAAGGACTAGACCTTAATTCCTTAACCACCCCACAAACAATTATTTAGAATGGCAAGATATACCGGTCCTAAAACTAAAATCGCAAGAAAATTTAGCGAAGCGATTTTTGGAGATGACAAATCTTTTGAAAAAAGAAATTATCCTCCTGGTCAACACGGAAACACCAGACGTCGTGGTAAAAAGTCTGAATATGCAATCCAGTTACAGGAGAAGCAAAAAGCAAAATACACGTATGGTGTATTAGAGCGTCAGTTTCGCAACATGTTTGAAAAAGCAACTAGAGCTACCGGAATTACCGGGGTAGTATTGCTTCAATTATGTGAATCACGTTTAGACAATGTTGTCTTCAGAATGGGTATTGCTCCTTCAAGAAGATCTGCTCGTCAACTAGTTTCACACAGACATATAACTGTGAATGGTGAGTTAGTAAACATACCATCATACAATATTAAGCCTGGTGATGTGATAGCCGTACGTGAGAAGTCAAAATCTCTGGACGTTATCCAAAATTCTCTGGCAAACGCTAATCATGTATATGAGTGGATAACCTGGAACAGTGATACTAAACAAGGTACATTTGTTTCTACTCCAGAGCGTATTCAGATACCAGAAAATATCAATGAGCAGTTCATCGTAGAATTGTACTCAAAATAATAATAACAACTCTTAGAAAACATAATATGGCATTACTTAATTTCCAAAAGCCCGATAAAGTCATAATGATTGATTCTACTGACTTCACGGGTAAGTTTGAATTCAGACCATTGGAGCCAGGATACGGTTTAACCGTAGGAAATGCATTGAGACGAGTGCTTCTTTCTTCATTAGAAGGTTTTGCTATTACTTCTATACGTATTGAAGGAGTAGATCACGAGTTTTCAACCATATCTGGAGTTGTAGAAGATGTTACCGAGATTATTTTAAATCTAAAGCAGGTACGCTTTAAAAGACAAATAGATGAGATAGATAACGAGACTGTTACTATTTCTGTTTCAGATAAAGATCAGTTAGTTGCTGGTGATTTCCAGAAGTTTATATCAGGTTTTCAAGTTCTTAACCCAGATTTAGTTATTGCTAATATGGATAAGAATGTAAATCTTAATATGGAGATTTCTATTGAGAAAGGACGTGGTTATGTTCCTGCAGAAGAGAATAAGAAGCAAAATGCTCCTATAGGAACAATCTTCACAGATTCTATTTATACTCCAATAAAAAACGTGAAGTATAGTATAGAAAACTACCGTGTAGAGCAAAAAACTGACTATGAAAAGCTAATTTTTGAAATTATCACAGACGGTTCTATACATCCAAAAGAAGCATTAACCGAAGCTGCAAAAACGCTGATTCATCATTTTATGTTATTTTCAGATGAGCGCATCACCCTCGAGGCAGATGAAATTGCTCAAACTGAAACCTATGATGAAGAATCACTACATATGCGCCAGTTACTTAAGACAAAACTTGTAGATATGGATCTTTCTGTAAGAGCATTAAACTGTCTTAAAGCTGCTGAAGTTGATACTTTAGGCGACTTAGTTTCTTACAACAAAAACGATTTGATGAAGTTCCGTAACTTCGGTAAGAAGTCACTTACAGAACTTGAAGAGCTTGTTAATGTTAAGGGTCTTAACTTTGGTATGGATCTTTCAAAATATAAATTAGATAAAGACTAGTGAGGTCTTTTTCGCAATAGCGAAAAAAATATTGAATCATGAGACACGGAAAGAAAATTAATCATTTAGGAAGAAAGACAGCACATAGAAGATCTATGCTTGCAAACATGGCTTGTTCCCTAATTGAACATAAACGCATAAATACTACAATCGCAAAGGCAAAAGCTCTTAAGCAATTTGTTGAGCCATTAGTTACAAAATCTAAAGAAGATACTACGCATAACCGTCGTATCGTAATGAGTAAATTACGTCAAAAGGATGCTGTATCTGAACTTTTTAGAGATGTAGCGGTTAAAGTAGGTGATAGACCAGGAGGTTATACTCGTATCATTAAGTTAGGTAATCGTTTAGGTGATAATGCAGATATGGCATTAATCGAATTAGTAGATTACAATGAACTTTACAATGTAGTAAAATCTGATAAAAAGAAATCTACACGTAGAGCAGGTCGTAAAAAAGCGACTGATACCGTAACTGAAGCACCTGCTAAAGAAACTAAAGCAAAAGATGAAGAAGAATAGAAATATTTATTCATTCTAATAAATTAAAAGGATAGGCTGTCAGGCTTATCCTTTTTTTTATGATTAATTTTGTCAAAATTTAATACTCCGGATTGCCGGATATATAGAATAAAATACATGAAATATCAAACTAAATCTAAGGCAATAGTTTTACTCG
>JBALXG010000198.1:0-2346 GCA_036961055.1 Leeuwenhoekiella sp.
ACCCACTGTTTATCTTCCTGAAGAATGAGAAAGTCGTTTTCAGGTTTTGGGATTTTAAAGGGTAGTACTTTCAAAGTTGATTTTGTATTCTCGAAAATTATATATAAAAACCCGATAATTAATAAAAAATGGGTAATATGTGCTTAAAACTGGCTAATAACAGGCAATAAATAGCCGATTTTCAAAGGTAAATTTGGGGTTAATGAATTTCTTTTAAAAAGTTTTAAAACAAAATATCCTGAGATTAAATCAATGCGAAAACTTTCCCTTTTATTTTGTTTGCTACTATTTATTAATTTCTTTGCTCAGTCACAAAATGCTTCAGCAGAGCTTGATAGTTTAATAAAAAAAGAAAGCAGATATAAAGCCTTTAATTGGGAAGATTATCCGCTGGGAAGATATGATGAGGCAGTTTTTAAAGAAGAGTCAGACTTTTCTAAAAAATTAATAGGGCAATTAGATAAAATCCCGTCGGAGGATTTGAATAAAACAGAGAAAATTTCGCTGGCATTATTAAAATATAAACTTCAGGAAAACGTAGACTTTTACACCTACAAAATGTATCTCAATCCTATTCAGGCAGATCAGGGATTTCATTTAAATCTTAATTATCGCATACATCCATTAACGAGTTATTCAAGTGCGGTAGACTACTTAAAGATGCTTAAGGCGATTCCGTATTTTACAAATAGCCAGATTACTTTAATTGAACAAGGTTTACAAGAAGGGATTTCTCAACCCAAAATCATTTTTGAAGGTTATGAGTCTACTTATGATACACACATCGTGGCAGATGCAGAAAGTAGTCCTTTCTACGTGCCATTTAAAAATTTACCAGGATCAATTTCGCAGGAGCGAAAAGATTCTCTTCTTACCGCAGCCAGAGAAGTTATAACTGACAGTGTTGTGCCCAGTTTTAAGAAAATAAAAGCGTTTTTTGAAACAGAATATATTCCAAATACTAGAGATGCAATTGGTGTTTCTGCTCAACCGGGCGGCGCAGCTTTTTATCAAAACAGGATTGATTATTATACCACTTCAAAGGAATATACGGCTCAGAAAATACACAATATAGGTTTAAGTGAAGTCGCACGCATTCATAAGGAAATGGAGAAAATCATTGCAGAAGTTGGATTTTCGGGCTCTTTTGCCGACTTTTTTCAGTTTTTGCGCACAGACCCTCAATTTTATGAAACTTCAGGTCGCGACTTGCTTAAGGATGCACGAGATATTGCAAAGCGCATAGATGCAGAACTGCCACATTTTTTTAGTACGCTTCCGCGAAAAACATATGGTGTAAAAAAAGTACCAGATGCTATAGCGCCAAAATATACCGGTGGTCGTTATTCCGGTAGCGGTAGCAGCTCAGAACCCGGCTGGTATCTGGTAAATACTTACAAATTAGATAGTCGTACACTTTATACTTTGCCTGCGCTTACGGCTCATGAAGCTGTGCCGGGACATCATTTACAGATTTCTTTAAATCAGGAATTGGGAGATAGTTTGCCGGACTTCAGAAAAAACTTTTATCTGTCAGCTTACGGCGAGGGCTGGGGTTTATACAGTGAATATCTGGCAGATGAAATGGGAATTTACACGACGCCTTACGAGAAATTTGGCCAACTTACCTATGAGATGTGGCGTGCCTGCAGACTGGTTGTAGATACCGGGATTCATGCTTTTGGCTGGACGCGCGATCAGGTAATTAATTATATGTCAAAAAATACCGCGCTTTCTATTCATGAAATTAATACCGAAACCGATAGATATATTGGCTGGCCGGGACAGGCAATTTCTTATAAAATTGGCGAACTTAAAATCAGGGAACTTAGAAAACTGGCAGAAGAAAAACTAGGCGAAAAATTTGATATTAGAGAATTTCATGAGGTAGTTTTGGGACAGGGAACGGTAACACTTCCCATCCTTGAAGAATTAGTAAAAGAATATATTAAAATAAAAGAATGATTACAATAATACTAACTAGCGAAAGTTATTTAGAAATGAGGTAACCCCTGAATTTCAATTCCTCTGGTGAGTAACACAGTGCTTATGTTGATAAATCGTTTTACCAGCCCCCTATTGGTTTTACGTGATCAGCCAGATAAAGCATTTACGAGCCAGAGGATATTGTAATTATCAATGATTAAAAAATCTTCTTTAAATTCAAGAGTTGATTTAAGAAAAGCAGAATATTCTATCTTGGCACAAGAATTCCACCACAAAATATGATTAAGGATTTGCAAAATTGAATAGCGCGTTTTAAAAATCTTTTAATTAAAATCACACAAGAGTAATTTATTAATGAATAAAGAAATAATCGTTATAGGCGGCGGAATCTTAGGATTA
>JBALXG010000198.1:2356-5782 GCA_036961055.1 Leeuwenhoekiella sp.
TATTTGCAAAAATCGGGACATAAGGTCACAATAATAGACCAGTCAAATATGGATTCTGGTGCGTCATATGTAAATGCAGGATATCTTGCGCCTAGTCATATAATTCCACTTTCTGCGCCCGGCGTTATGCGCAAAGGTATTAAGTGGATGTTCAGTCAGGCGAGTCCGTTATATTTAAAACCTCGTTTAGAGGCAGATTTTTTAAAGTGGGCGTGGGCTTTTAATAAATCATGTAATCCCGCTCATGTTAAAAAAGTTATTCCGGCAATACGTGATATTAATGTTTTGGGCCGGGATTTATACGCGGATATAAAAAGGGCTGAAAATTTTGGTTTTCAGCTTGAGAAAAAAGGACTTTTTATGCTCTGTAGCACACATGCAATGCTGGAAGAAGAAAGTGAAGTTGCAGAAATTGCAGTAGAAGCAGGGCTTGTAGCAAAGACACTTACAGTGCAGGAAGTTGAGAAAATGATGCCAGATGCCAGAATGAATATTGTGGGCGCGACTTATTTTGAGTGCGACCATCATACAACGCCGCATGAGTTTATGGTAGAAATGAAAGCACTTCTCATAAAAAACGGAGTAACGATTTTTAAAAATGAAAAAGTTGTTGATTTCGCTTTAAGCGGAAATAAAATCTCAAAAGTTGTCACAGACAAACAAGAATTAGTAGCAGACGAAATAATCATGGCTGCAGGATCTTGGACGCCAACACTTACCAAAAAACTAGGAATTAAAATGCTGCTGCAAGCCGGAAAAGGGTATCGTGTCAATACCAGCCAAAATACAGGAATTACATATCCGGCAATTCTGGCCGAATCAAAAGTTGCCACCACGCCCATGAATGGGTTTACGCGTTTTGCGGGAACTATGGAAATCGCGGGAATCAATAACATTATTAATCCGGTGCGTGTTGATGCAATAGGCAGAGCGGCAAAAGCTTATTTTCCTGATGTAGAGATTACTACTGAAGAAAAGGCTAAGGCGCAATGTGGCTTAAGACCAGTTACTCCAGACGGAATGCCATACATTGGTAAATCAGACAAATGTGCAAATCTCACTTTTGCCACAGGTCATGCCATGATGGGCTGGTGTCTGGGACCCGCGACAGGTTTACTGGTTTCAGAAATTATTGATGAGAAAAAACCCTCGCTGGACTTGAGTCTTTATAACCCAGACCGTCGATTTTAGCATTAAAAACCCGGTTTTTTAGCCGAAATATCCGGTTTTTTATAGCAATTTTCGCTGGCGCTTATAAAATGCGTCTTGCTGATCCTGCATGAGTTGACGCGCCATTTTCTTTTTGTATTGGTAAATTTCGTCTTCCTGAGAGAGATCACCGTATACTTTGTCATTGATAACATTATCACTTTCTACCAGAACTTTACGCTGATTTGCCTTTTGGGTTGCCCATGATTTTATTTCACCTTCAATGTCGGCCAGTTTTATGTCGTATTCTCCTTTTGGCGAAATAAGCTTAGCGAAAATAGGCGCGGTTTCTATCGCCAGAAAAAGTAGAAAAATAAAGAAGGAAGGCAGCCATGGGAGTTCGTCAAGTGCATTTACCCTAGCCATTAACCCGTCAAAACCATCAATGATAGGTTGCGAAGTTTTTACCTGATTGTCGTAATTAGTTTTCAGTAAGGCTTGCTGTGTTTCAATAGCCGCAATTTTATCTGCATTTGTTTTCTTTAGCGCAACGAGCTCTGCTAAAGCGGCATCATGTTTCTCCCGTTTTTCCTTATAAACTGGGCCTTTCCCTAAAATTTCCGTTCCTTTTCTGCCTTCCGCTTCAGCGATATAGGTTTCATAAAGATTATTTACTTCTGCTTCTTTGGTAGCAGTTTCATCTTTTAAGGCTTGTATTTCGCTATCAAGCGCGGTAATCGCAGGTGTATATTGATCTGCAATTTGGTTTTGGTTAGCAAGCGTAAGATCATTTTTCTGTTCAAGCAGAACACGGTCAATTTCTTTATTAAAAATTTTGAGTTCGAGCGGTTTTGAAATCACCACCGCGATTATCAAAGCCAGAATAAGCCGCGGAATAGCCTGCAGAAATTCATCCATAAAGCTGTTACGCTTTTTTATGGTAGAAACGATAAAGCGATCGAGGTTAAAGATTAAAAGTCCCCAGATAAGACCGAAGAAAACGGCTGTAAAAACGTTGTCAAAAACGGTGTAAAGCGCATAACCAGAAGCGATAAATGCCATGACGGCGGTAAAGAAAACGGTGGCGCCTATCCCGGCGTATTTAGTCTGCTCGCCCTGCGAACAATCGTCTAGCAGAACGGTATCTGCCCCGGAACAAAGAATAAAAAAGCGCTTTAGCATATTAGTTTGTGATTTGATTTGATGAATAACTAGAGATGCTAAAACGCTAAAAATAAGTTTATTGTTGCCTGCCAAAACCGATTTTAAGGTCTTTTAAGCCGATTTTTCATATAATTATATCAATTATCTGTAATAAGAACTATAGGTTTTCCACCATTAACTGATTTGTTTGCCATAAAGTTGAGGTTTTCTTTTTCCTCAAAAAGTTGTTCGGCTTTTTTTGCTGTTATCTTATCACCATTATAATAAAAATCTGCACCTGCTTTCGTCATTTCCTTTATCATTTCTTCAGGACTTGGCGGAGCAGGAGGAGCTGGGGGCTCAGGTAATAGCTTTAGAACCGGTGGTACAGGAGCAACCTGAGGTACAGGATGAGGTTCATGTCCAATTGTGGGAGGTGCTGGTGGAACCTGAGGTTCTGGGAAATCATTAATAGTGGATGGCGCAGCAGGAGCCGGTGGAGGTGGTGGAGGGATTAATTCTCGTGAAGGATTAGTTTTATAAAGTTTAGTTTTTCTGAATTCTTCCGTTAGTCTTGCTACGAATTTATCTACACCGTTTTGCGAACTCAGCTGAAGGGAATAGTTCATCATATCACTTTTGCTCCAGTCTGCTGTAATTGCATCTATGGTTTTTGTAAAATTTTCTATGGAAGTTTGCTTGCCATTGACGTTGATTTCATCGTTTGTCAAGGTAATTTTTAATATGTTTTTTTCTTGATTTTTGATATCTCGAACATCCTTTTCAACCTCTTTAGATCGAGTTTTGATAGGTGTATTACCCTTCCCTTTTACAATTTCCTGATTACCGGTAACTAAACGATAGAAACCATAATCATACAATTGGTCAAAAATAAACTGTGCTTCTTCATATGGAACAATTTTAGGCTTTGTAACATGAATGTTCATAATACGATTACGAAGAGCCGGCGTCAAGTCCTGATGAAGTTTACTTACTGTTTCAGCTAATGTTTGTTTTGTAGCAGGGTATCCATCCACTTCATAGGTGCCATTATTTTTAATTTGAATATCAATACTTCGTGCAGTTAAATCTAATGTGTCCAAATTATTTGCACTGGATTGTTTTTCATGTGAA
>JBALXG010000199.1:0-5781 GCA_036961055.1 Leeuwenhoekiella sp.
GAGGTTCATAAAAAAATAGGCCAGTTAAGCAAGGGTTATAAACAGCGTGTAGGTCTTGCATGTGCATTATTGCACGATCCTGATGTGCTCATACTTGATGAGCCTACTACTGGTCTTGATCCTAACCAACTGGTAGAAATACGCAAACTGATTAAAGATATTGGTAAACAAAAAACAGTACTTCTTTCTACACACATTATGCAGGAAGTTGAGGCGATTTGTGATCGTGTGATCTTAATAAATCAGGGGAAAATCGTCGCCGATAAAAAATTAAATGAACTTAGAGAAGATGAGGAACAAATATTAATAGTTGAGTTTGACTATCGTGTAGAAGAGGTGGCTTTAAACAAATTACCTAAAGTCAAAAGCGTTATTAATAAAGGAGGTTTTAAATATGAAATCGCTTTTAATACGCAACAGGACATGCGTCCCGCATTGTTTGATTTTGCCCATGATAATGGTCTTAAAACCCTACAACTCAATAAAAAAAATACATCACTAGAAAGTCTTTTTCAACAATTGACTTCAAATTAAGCATTCTATGATTTTTTATCTTTTCTGCATACTTTTTATAATAATTGCATACCTGCCCCTTACTCGTCTTACTCATTGGTCAATTCGCATCTGGGATTTTGTGCGTATACAAACCGCATTTATACAATTAATTTTTTTAATTGTTCTTATATCTGTGTATGGCTTATATAGCACTACGTCATGGATTATCTTTGCGGCGCTTGTAATTACTATTATTTTTCAGCTTTCAAAAATTATCCCCTTTACATCTTTCTATCATCAAAAGCCAAGAAAGCCTGATAATTTTGACAACCTTAAGCAGATAAAACTGCTCACCGCAAATGTTTTGCAAACAAATGATAATACCGCTGCATTTGCATCTTTGATACGTGAGCATAAGCCTGATCTATTCCTAACTATGGAATCTGATAAAAAATGGGAAAAAGCTCTTGATCAATTTAAGGAGGATTATCCGTTTACCGTTAAAGTGCCGCTTGACAATTTATACGGTATGCATTTATATTCTAAATTTGAATTAAGTGAAACGCAGGTAAATTACCTTGTTGAAGATGGAGTACCTTCAATATTTACTAAAGTACACTACCGCAAGGGCAAACCTATAAATCTAATTTGCGTTCATCCCGCTCCTCCCAGTCCTACTGAAAATGAAACATCTGAAGAAAGAGATGCTGAGTTATTAATAGTAGGCAAAGCTGTATGTGAACTTCACAATCCTGTAATTGTCTGTGGTGATTTAAATGATGTTGTCTGGTCGCGCGTATCAAATTTATTTAAGAAGCTCACCGGTTTGCTCGACCCCAGAGTGGGACGCGGACTTTACCCCAGTTTTCATGCAAATTATTCTATCCTGCGTTTTCCAATAGATCAGCTTTTTTATTCTGATGACATGTATATTGAGACCATGGAACGATTACCGGCTTTTGGCTCAGATCATTTTGCAATGTACTATTCAATTTGGGTAGAAAATAAAGTTCCTGAGATAGGAAATCCAGAACTTGATCAGGAAACAGCAGATGAAATTGAAGAGACTATTGAAGAAGGTCTCGCGAAATAAAAATTTCACATAAAAAACCTACTTAAAAGCATCAAAAATCGGCTTTTTTAGCCCGATTTCTTTCCTGAAAAATTAATACTATTTTGACAAAAACTAACACAGTCTTAACTAAGACCGTGCTAATCATGCTGTAATTTTGACTCAAATAAAAAATCCGATTAATTATGAAAACAAACAAAATATTATTGATTCTTGCATTGTGTTTAAGTGTACCACTTATGGCACAAACTAAGAAAGACAAACAAGTAATTGACGATGCCCAAGCGGCAAAATCTGCATTTATAGATGAAGACAGTTCACTTAAATCATTTTTTGATAGTTCTACAGCTTATGTGATTTTTCCCAACGTAGGAAAAGGTGCTCTGGTTGTAGGTGCTTCTTCTGGTCGCGGTGCTGTTTATGAAAATGGCATTTTGATAGGAATGGCAAAAATGAAAAAACTAGATGTAGGTCTTCAGGCAGGTGGTAAAGCTTTTAGCGAAGTAATTTTCTTCAACGATAAAACTGCCCTAGAGCGTTTTAAAGATGATGATTTTGAATTTACAGGAAATGCTTCGGCAGTGGTTTTAAAATCAGGAGCTGCCAGAAATGCTAAATACCGTGATGGTGTTGCCGTATTTGCAAAACCTAAAGCAGGCCTTATGGTAGACCTTTCTGTAGGTGGACAAAAATTTGATTACAGATCTTTATAAAATAATTTAGATTAAAGAGTTTTAAATCTAAATTTGAAACCGTTATTAAATTGAAATGGCATTATTGTCATAAATTTAATAACGGTTTTTTATTTGAAGTTTAGCCTAATCTTTGGGAACGAGAATTTAATTAATGAATTAGTCGGGGTAGTTTATTTCTACAATCTTAAGGGTGCGGGATTCTTCTCCTAATTTAAAACTGACGGTATCTCCTATTTTTTTACCTGTTACAGCTTTTGCTATGGGTGCTATAAAAGCGATTTTTTGCTTTTTAACATCAGCTTCATCAACACCTACAATTTGAAATTTTAGTTTTTTACTATTCCCTTGCATTAAATAAATCACTTCTGCACCAAAGCGCACTTCGGTATGAATTTGATTTTCTGGCTCGAGCACTCTTGCTGAAGCAATACGCTCGTTTATTAAATTAAGATTACCATCTATAACAGCAGTTGCCCTTCTATGCTCTCGTTCATCATCGTGAGATAAACTGGCTCTGCTTTTCTCAATACGCTCACGCTCCTCATGAAGTTCCTTTAAACCAGTAGGCGTAACATAATTTGTCAGTCCACCGGGTAAGGCTGCTCTGGGCGGTATTATGGGTGCTTCTTCCTGATCATCTTCTTTTACAAATCCTCTGCTCATAGTATTTTGCTTTTAGTCACACTATTATACGTAATAACCATAAGGCTGCAAAATGCTTAAGAATAGTTTAAGACAAAAAAACCTCCTGTAAGAAACAGGAGGTTTTAATTCAAAATCAAAAATCAGGCAAATATTCAAAAATCAATTTATTGAGCAAGTATTTGTAATTAAATCAATAACTTCATAATCATCATAAATTTCAAGATCAGTTCCAGACTCAGTGATTTTTACTGAAATAGGATATGAAAAATTAAAACTTTCTAAACTATCTGTAGTATTTGAGAAATAAGCAATTATCTCATCCTCATTAGAAAATGTAATGACTGTATCATTAATTGCTAAACTTATAGGGTAGTTAACTATAAAACAATTTCCTACAAAGTTTAGGACATCTACAGGTTTTAATTTATCATAATTACAATCTTCAATAAGATTTGTAAACTGAGATTCTGTATCAATTGTATGAGTTGTCATATCAATGTTACTGGTAACCTTGAACGGAAAACCTATTGCAGTAATATGATAATTTACGGTTTCATTTAAAACAACCTGAAGTAGGGTCTCAAAATCCTGAATTTCAACTGTACTATCGTCATTGTATTTTAATGAGATAGGATATACAAATTGAAAGCAAAGTTGGTCAGTCTGGTCAGCACTTTTTACATCCCGAGTTGTAGGTAAAATAGGCGAGTCTGAACCGCGTAAACTCTCAAAAGTTGTGCGAAGGGAATTACTGGTAATAAATTCGGCGACTATAGGTTGTTCATCTATAATTTCATCTGAACAGGAAAATGTTGTAATAATTAATAATAAGTAAAAAAATCTTTTCATTACGTTGGGGCTTGTAATTGTTAAAAAAATATTAAAGGACAAATTAAATGAAAATAATCGAACATCTGCTGTTAAAATCCGATTAACCGTAAAATTTATGATTTGAGTAATCTATTTCCTACTTTAAAGCTGAAATATCAACACTTATTTAACTGTTTTTTATCTATTTAAGATCGTTTTTACCTCTGTAGTAGAATAATTTTGCACTCCCTAAACGAAAAAATGATGTTTAAAATAATTAGGCAAATAGGATTTTTTCTAGTAATCCTGCTGCATCTTTTATTCATAATGGCAATTTTTATTGAGCGTACAGATAATCTGTGGATATTAGGTTTTATAGGTTTAACTGCTTTACTTATATCTGTAAGTTATTACAACGCCCCTAAGGAAGAAGAAGCTCATTTTGTAGAAGATGCATTTGTAATTCTCTTTGTAATTACGGGTGGTCTGGCAACCTATTGCCTGAATATTAATTTAAATATAGGCCCGGTTCTAGCTGCAAGTCTAGTAGGATTATTAGCTTCGTTTATACCTTTTTTAAAAATAAATACTTCGCTGGTAAAAGAAGTGCCAGAAGCTACATATTGCGGTGCATTTGTAGGCATGACGGCCCCTCAGGTAGCTACAGATATAAAATTTATCTTATTTGCGAGTTTTATGACTGGCGCTATGTTTCTGTTATGCAAAAATGTTTTTAATGGGTTTGGCGGAAAGTTAGGTACAATTGCTTTTGGTGGGGTTGCTGTCACCTATTTTATTCTTTTCCTTTTATTTTAGCTATGGAAAATATAGTGATTATTTTTACTGGCATTGCAGGTGCTATAACTACTTATCTTGTAAATAATAATTTACAGCAAGGCGCTGTAAGAGCATCAGCAGGGTTATCTCTACTAGTAGGGCTTTTCTTTTATTTTTTCCCGCATATATTAAATCCTTACTTGTCACATCACATTCCTATTGTGTTTATTGGAGCTTCATTCATAGGAATGGTATCTGAAAAAATATTATCGCATTATTTTCTTATCGCACTATCTGGATGTGTGTTTGCTATAATTTACCTAAATACAAGTAAATTTTTTGATGGCTATGGGGGCGCTTTAGGGACAACAGCGAGTATAGCAATACTTGTAGCTATAAGTCTAAGTATAGTATCTGAAAATAAACATATTAAGCGACTAAGAAACTTCCGAAAGAAGAATAAATAGTGTCACATATCAGGTGACAAATTTTCTTCATTATTTCCTAGTTTTTCAACCAGCTTGCCAACAGATAATCCTTGAACTATTATTGAAAAAATTACGATCACATATGTAATTACTAAAAACAGATCGCGGTGCATTTCCTGAGTGAGACTTAGTGCCAAAGCAATAGAGATTCCACCTCTTAACCCACCCCATGTCATTATTAAATTAGTGTTGGGTACAAAATTTAATTTCTTTTCAAAAAAATTAATAGGTAATAATAAAGATGCATATCTACATACAAGAACAATGGGAATAGCTATTACCCCGGCAATTATATATTTCATATCAAAAGAAAGAACCAGCATCTCCATCCCTATTAAAACAAAAAGAATAGTATTTAGTAAAATATCGAGCAATTCCCAAAACTTGTCTACGTAGGATTCGGTAATTTCAGACATTGTAGATGCCCTAACGGTATCATTTCCCACCACAAGCCCAGCGGTTACCATTGCCAGCGGAGCAGATAGATGAAAATATTGCGCAATAACAGTCCCCCCCATTACTGCTGCCAGCGTAATAATAACTTCTATATCATAATCATCTATTGACTTGAGAAGGCGATAAGTAACCCATCCTAAAAATAGGCCTAAGGCGATCCCTCCTATTATTTCTAAGCCAAACAACTCGACAATATCAAACGGTTTTATTTTATCTACACCAGACGACGCTATCTTTACTATAGTTAGAAAAACAACTACCCCTACCCCATCATTAAATAGAGATTCTCCTACTATTTTAGTTTCTAATTTCTTAGGAACACCCGCTTTTTTTAAAATTCCTA
>JBALXG010000019.1:0-14806 GCA_036961055.1 Leeuwenhoekiella sp.
GTGATAATTTTCAAAATCTGCGCTTATATCTGGCGGTTCATTTAAAAGATTAGTATGCTGAAGCTGGGCTTGCGAACTAAAAACACAAAAGAGTAAAGCAGCTCCTGAAAGTATTTTTGTCAAGTATTTTTTTTCTTTCATTTGGTATATTGAGTGGTTCATATAATTCTTCAGTTTACTCGATAATCGAGATTAAATATGCTGTGAGGTTTGCCGCTTGTTAGTTTGTTTTTATTTGAATGGAGTTTTCTTTTAAATCAGGAGATTGTCCCGTAAGTGTAATTGTACCTTGTTCTTTTTCAGCCTGAATAATAACAATGCATTTGCCGTGAAAAACTTTGCGTTCTGAAGCTTTAAAAGATTCATGACTTGTAGGATCTCCGCTGGCAACGCCTACAATTTTTCCCGGACCTTCTACTTTAAAAGTTATATTATTAGTTGCGTTTGGCACTAAAGTTCCATTTTTATCCTGAACAA
Source organism: Leeuwenhoekiella sp. (assembly GCA_036961055.1). Taxonomy (GTDB): domain Bacteria; phylum Bacteroidota; class Bacteroidia; order Flavobacteriales; family Flavobacteriaceae; genus Leeuwenhoekiella. The sequence goes on from JBALXG010000019.1 coordinate 478, forward strand.
GAACTGTAATAAATGACAGATCTATACCATCTGCTTTAATTTGTTGATTATCTGCCGTTAGAACTATTTGCTGTGCTTTATCTGCCGTTTTAATTTCTTGAGTTAAAACTTCTTTTCCGTTTTTTCGTGAAACTGCTTTTAAAGTTCCGGGTTCAAAAGGCACGCGCCACATTACATGCAGATCATCACCTTCTTTATGTTTAGTTCCCAGAGATTTTCCATTTAAAAAAAGTTCAACTTCATCTGCCTGAGAATAATACGCCCAAATATCAACATTGTCTCCTTTTGTCCAATTCCAATGTGGAAAAATATGTAAAACCGGCTCATCTGTCCACTCACTTTTATACATATAATACACATCCTTAGGGAAACCCGCGAGATCTATCTCTCCAAAATAGGAACTTCGGGAAGGCCAAACATAAGGCGTGGGTTCACCAAGATAGTCAAACCCCGTCCAGATAAACATGCCAGAAAGGTAATCGTGTTTTTTAATAACTTTCCACGTTTCTTCGTGCGTTGATCCCCACGGCGCACTTACCTGATCATAAGCAGAAACCGTGTTGCCGGGATTTCCGCCGGTAAATAATTTGTCCCAGCTAACCGGCCATCTCTTAATAGTATCAGATTTTTGATCGTAATATCCGCGAGTTTCCAGTGCTGAAGTGGTTTCGGTAGCGATAAACGGAGTATTTGGAAAAACATTTATATGATCCTCATATTTTTCATGGGCGTAATTATAACCTACAAGATCAAGAACGCCGGCTTTGTTTAAGGAATTTGTAGGAGACGGTGGATTATTTGCAGTTGTGACGGGTCTGGTAGTGTCAAGTTGATGAACGATTCCCGCTAATTCTTTAGTTATCGCCACTCCGGTGCTATCCCATTGTTCCAGAATCTCATTGCCAATACTCCAGATAAAAACGCTGGGATGATTACGATCCCGTTTTATAAAATCTTCTAAATCTTTTTTATGCCATTTGTCCCAGTCTAAACTGTAATCATACTTATTTTTACCTTTTTTCCACATATCAAAAGCTTCATCCATTACAATAAACCCCATTTTGTCGCAGAGATCAAGAAGCTCTGGCGCGGGTGGATTATGTGCCGTGCGAATACCATTTACACCCATTTCCTTTAAAATTTTGAGTTGGCGTTCTAAAGCTCTTGTATTTATGGCGGTGCCCAAAGGTCCCAGATCATAATGATTACAAACACCTTTTATTTTTACATGTTTGCCATTGAGTAAAAAACCTTTTTCGGTATCAAATTTAAAAGTCCTTATGCCCAGCGGTGTTTTATAGCTGTCTACCAGTTTATCATCTGAATATATTTCTGAAACCAGATCGTACATTTGAGGGTTTTCAATAGACCACAATTTTGGATTTTTAATGTCGATTTTTTGCTGAAATACGCCGTTTTTCACCCCATTTAGGGTGATTTTTTGTGAATCTTCCGCAATATTCTGATCATCAAAAAGCAAAGTGGTTTTAAGAGTAATCTCCTTTTTTTCAGAATAATCATTAATCACATTCACTTCTATGTTAACGGAAGCAGAGTCTGATGAGACGGCGGGCGTGGTAACAAAAGTTCCCCATGGGGCGATATGTAATTTATCTGTTTTTATAAGCCAGACGTTGCGATAAATCCCAGACCCGGAATACCATCTGGAGTTAGGCTGCTGAGAATTATCAACCTTGACTTTAATTTCGTTTAACGAGTCATTATAATGTAAATAGGGGGTAAGGTCATATTCAAAACCTATATAACCGTTTGGTCTTTTACCTAAAAGTTGGTTGTTAATCCATACCTCACTATTTCTGTAAATTCCGTCAAAACGAATGTGAGTAATTTTGCTGCTATCTTCTGCAGGAACTTTAAAATCCTTTTTATACCATCCTGTTCCGCCCGGGAGCGCGCCACCACCCACGCCTGCAGGACTGTTTTCATCAAAATCACCCTCGATACTCCAGTCGTGTGGCACATTTAGAGTGCGCCATTGTATGTCAGTTTTAAGTGAATCTTCCAGTCTAAAAAGCCAGTTTTCATTAAATGAAATTTTGCGATCGTCAATTGAATCATGTCTTGCATTTTGCTGACATGAGCTAAATACTAAAAGTGTAATACCGATAGCGAAAAGTGGGTACAAATGAAATTTCATTTAAATATTTTAATGATATCTGAAGATTAAGATAAAAAATATAGGAAGAAGTTTAGCACATAAACTTCCTCCTATTAGTTAATGGGTAGTTCGCTATTAAAATTTTCTAAAGCACAACATAATGAAAGGCAAACCATTCATCTTTTGAATCATCATAACTGGTGCCAAACCAGATTCCCTTACTCTCATAATCATCATAAGCTTTTATCACTTTTATGACGTTTATCGTAGGATTCATCCAGCTACCAGGCTCCTGAATTAAAGTGTTATTTATCAGGGTAATCTCATTAGTCTCTGCGTTTATACTGAATGTTCCGGTAGATTCTACTCCGTTTTGTGAACGCGTATAATTCATGCCACCCCATTGATCAAAACGTATCCATGAGTCATCTGCAGCGGCATCCCATGCTTCATTCCAGCCCCAATTGTATGAACTGCTTGAATCTACAGTCCAGCCTATTCCGCCAGCGATCCAGTCTATAGGATTTCCTGCAGCATCCAGCTTCCACACTCTTCCTGCAGAAGGTCCGCCGGTTAACATAGTCAATAATTCGCCAGGTTCAAAAGAGGGATCAAAACCTTCATCAATGCTGGGTTCTTCTACAACCGGGACATAATTATCTGAGTATTCTTTCGAAATAAAATTATAAACAAGCATAGCTGCTCCATCACAGTCATCACGTCTTAACACGCCCAGTTGCATGGTATCATCAGTCAATGAAAATACAGTTATTTTGCCCCAATCATTTACGCACGCATCATTACCCTGATTGTGTAGCATAACAGCATTTACAAGACTTAGTGTATGTTTGTCTTTATCAAGATAAAAAGAGCCTGATTTTTCACCAGAAGCGAGCGTTTTATTATCAACTGTCACATAAGGACCACCATCTAAACTAAAGGTCATATAACCAAAGTCTGCAGCCGGCATTAGCCAGGAATTACCTGCCCAGTCTGGGCTCCAGTTCCAGCAGTCATCACCATAACATCCTGCATCGCCACCTTCAAGCCACCCATTCTCTGTGCCATAGAAATACATTGGTCCCGCAAAATATTTTGAAACTCCTTCCTCATCTAAATCGAGTAGCCATGTTTTTGATTGTCCTACACCACCGGTAAGAGCCGTCCATAAAGGATCATTTACATAATTAAGATTGTCTTCTGTAACACTAATTGTTATAGGGTCAAGGTCGACAATTCCGCCAGCGGAAACAACATCAAGGTCAATAGTATATTCTCCTTTAAACGCAAATCTAATCGTGTCTATAGCTCTGTTAGACCTTCCGGTACCATAATTCCAGATAGGAGTTACCTTGTCTGAATTAAGTTTGAGTATTACCGTATTTCCGCCAGGGTCTACATTATAATCCTGAATGACTTCATAATCAATTTGCGATGTTTCTGGCTTATCGCCTAATGAGTACTCGTCTTTTTGGCAGGAGGTCAGTCCTATCGCCGTAAAGAGGAATAACAAACAGATAATTTTAAAATTTTTCATCTTTTATTTTTTAATTGTTACCATCCTGTGTTTTGTATAAGCACCCCATTTGAAAGCGTAATCTGGTTATTAGGAATTTGTTGCAAGCCGCTGGTTTTCTCAATATTTGAAGCCGAAATTGTCTTAGTCACCTCAACACCACCATTTAAAAGTGTAGTTGTTTCTGCAATTGTAGATGCTGCTTTGCTTACTCCCTGACGCAGTAAATCCCAATATCTTATTCCTTCTAAAGCAAACTCAAGCCTTCTTTCACTCTGAATATTAACTGGTGATACAGAAAGAGAGGTGAAATTACCCTGATAAGCACGTGTACGCACCTGATTAAAATAATCCTGAGCGTTAGGACTTCCTAATTCTGCAGCCATAAGCAGAACATCAGAATAGCGCATAACATAAAAATCCTGATACTGGCCAATCTGAAAATCTGTACCACCCAGATCAACGGCTAAACTACCACCATCTTCATCTGCCATAGGCGCATATTTTTTAGTATAATAGCCCGTATATTCACGCTGACTTTCGATTTTATTAAAAGGAATTTCTTCCTCATTTACAGCGATAATTGAGGCAGTTTTGCGGGTATCTGTATCACTAAAAGCATCATATATTTTCGGGTTTACAGTAATACCCCAACCATTTCCGTAGGGGTAATAAGCAAATTCACGCATTCCCAGCATAACCATCCAGAGATTACCATCTGTGTTACCGTTATAATCACTTGTGAAAGTAAGTTTTACCGAAAAAACGATCTCCTCATTATTTTCGCCGGCAAATTGATCAAGTGAAGCAGCCGGCCATAATGTTGCAAAATCTGAAACCAGACCGTGACCACTTGAAGAAATAACGTCTTCAAGATGAGCCAGCGCTTGTGACTTTGAAACTATTCCTACTAAATCTGGTTTACCATAGTAACCGGTATAATAAAGAAAAACACGGGCAAGCATAGATTTTGCGGCCCATTTTGTTATTCTTCCAGCATCTACACTCGTGTAAACTTCTGAAGGAAGATTTTCTGAGGCATACTGTAAATCTTCCGCGATAACGGCATACACTTCGTCAGGATCTGCCTGCGGAATATTCTCGGTAGTAGGTTCAGTTAATAAAGGTATGTGTCCCCACATTTTTACCATCTGAAAATATAGGTAAGCGCGTATTACACGTGCTTCAGATTCATAGGTTGTTTTTAACTCAGGATTTGAGCTCCAGTCAATCTGATCTATTTTACCTAGAAGTACATTGCATCTGTAAATTCCCTGATAATAGGCAGACCATAAACCACTATATAAATTACTGTCTGAAGGAGAACGATTTGTGTCAAACTCATCTACAGCCTGAAAACCGTAACCATCTGCATTTCCTGTTCCGCCAAAAAAGTCATCTGAAAGTACCATACTGGCAACAGGATAGCTTAAACCGCCTATACCTCCTACAGCTCTTTGCATACCATCATAACAGCCTACTAATGCAGAATATGCATCATCTGTAGTTAAGTAAAAATTTGAATCTGTCACCTGTGTAATGGGTTCTGCATCAAGAAAATCTTTTGAGCAGGAAACCATCGCAAGCATGATCAATATAAATAGCGAATAAATTTGTATTTTTTTCATTTGCTTTATTTTTTAAAATATTACGTTTAAGCCAATTAAGAAAGTTCTGGGACGAGGGTAATATCCTAAGTCAACACCTGAAGAGAATGAATAATCTGCTCCAGAAATACCATAACCTACTTCAGGGTCCATACCGTTATAATTTGTAAAGGTGAATACGTTTAATGCGGAAGCATAAACCCTCAACTTAGTTACTTGAAAATCATCTTTCATTTTTGCAAGATCATAACCCAGCGTTATATTGCCTATCCTTAAAAAATCACCATTTTGCACATATAAATCGGAAAATTGGGTGTAATTTCTGTTATCCAAAGTCACTCTGGGGACAGTATTTGAGGATCCCGGACCAGTCCACCTGTCAAAAATTGCAGTTGTATAATTTGCAAACTGACTTGCCTGATTTCGGTATGACTGCACGAGCTGATTGCCCGCCACACCATTTGCCAGAACAGAAAAATCAAGTGCTTTATAATTGAAAGAAACGCTGAAACCATATGTAAAATCGGGGTTAGGATCGCCAATATTCACTTTATCAAGGTCATTAATAATTCCGTCTTGATTTTGATCTACATAAATGATATCTCCCGGTTGTGAATTAGGCTGAATAACCATTCCGTTAGCTGTATTGTTAGCAATTTCAGCTTCAGATTGGTAAACGCCTCCAGTTTCATAACCCCAGAAATAACCTAAAGGATAACCACTTTGAGCACGGTAAAATTCTGGAGAGTTATCGTAAAGTTGATTTGCTTCTCCATGTATGATCCCATCTTCAGTAGGTATATTTCCTACTTCATTTTTATTATAAGAACCGTTCACGCCCACATTAAAACTGAAATCCCCTATACTTTTACTGTAATTAATGGCTAGTTCAACACCTGTATTAGTAACATCTCCACCGTTTATGTACGGAGCATCTGCACCTGCAGTTGCCAGGATAGGCGCGAGGATTAACCAGTCTTTATTAATCTTTTGATAACCGTCTAAGGTAACAGACACACTATTATTAAAAAGCTGAGCGTCTATACCAACGTTTGTCTGTTCAGAAGTTTCCCATTTAAGATCAGCATTTGCAAGTCTGTTAGGATATGCGCCAGGTGTAAGGATACCTTCTTCAGAGCCAAAAGTATAATTGGTATTTGAAAAGGTTACCGGAGCGAGATATTGAAAAGCGCCAGCATTTTGATTTCCTACCTGTCCCCAACTAGCTCTTAATTTAAGAAAGCTAAAGACATCTGAGTTTTCAAGGAAACTTTCTTTAGATAATACCCAGCCCGCTGATATAGAAGGAAAATATCCCCATCTGTTATCCTGCGAAAAATTTGAGGAACCATCTGCTCTAAAGGTTGTATTTAAAAGGTATTTATCTTTATAGTTATAATTAAGTCGGCCAAAATAGGACATTCTTTTATTCTCATTATTAGGGCCACCACCAAGACCTATTTGAGTGCCATCAGAGTTAAGCGCATTATCAAGCCACGCATGTTCAAGATCACTAAAAATAAGATCTACATTGTTTCCATTTAAATAAGTCCCTTTAAACTTAAAAGATGATGTACCGGCGAGCAGTTCAAACTGATGATCTGTGGCTATGTTAAAGTTGTAAGTAAGCAGATTATCCCAGATTAAAGAATATCCTTTACTTGAAGATTGATAAACTCTGTCCCGGTCTCTAAAAGCATATATTGACAGGTTGTAGATAGGCTGGTAAGAATGACCTTCTGATGCATAGTAATCAATACCAAGGCTTGTTCTAAACTTTAAATTATCGGTAAGATTAAGTTCAGCATAGACATTTCCTAAAAGTTTTTGATTATTGCTCTCATTCATGTTGTTATAAACCATTGATGCATAAGGATTAGATTGTCCTGCCAGATAAGGTTCTGCATTTGGTGTAGTATCATAATAATCACCCGCTTCATTATAAAAAGGAAGAAGTGGAGTGGTACCAAAGGCACCTCGCAATGCATTGCTATATTGATTACCCACGCTTATACCATTGCTTTCTGAATAGGCAAAACTTAAATTCTCACCAAAGGTTACGAAACCGTCATAAAGATGATGTTCTGAATTTATTCTGAAATTATAGCGCTCATAGTTAGACAGATTCTTACCACCTACAATACCTTCATCTGCTGTATATGATAATGATGATGAAAACGTTGAAGTCTCACTACCACCAGAAAAGCCTAATGTGTAATTTTGAGTGACCGCATTATCTACAAACATTTTATCCATCCAGTTTGTACCTTCTCCTAAGCTGGCAATTTCATCACTTGTAAAAAAGGGATTACTTCCAGAGTTTACAGCTGCTTCATTTAAAATTGTAGCATATTCCGTAGCATTTAAAAGATCAATTTTTTCGGGAACACTTTGAAAACCGTAATACTGATCAAAAGTTATGCGCGACTGGCCTATTTTACCACCTTTTGTAGTAACAAGCACAACACCGTTAGAAGCCTGTGAACCATAGATCGCTGCTGATGCCGCATCTTTAAGTATAGAAATAGACTCAATATCTGCACTGTTTAAGTACGAAATATCACCGGTTAATACGCCATCAACCACGTACAGTGGGGAGTTACCTCCGGTAGATCCCTGACCGCGTATAACTACATCAAGTCCAGATCCCGGTTGTCCCGAAGTTGAGGTTATTTGTACACCAGGCGTTTGTCCCTGCAAAGCCTGAATAACATTGACTCTGTTTTGATTTTGCAATTGGTCACCGTTTACTTGTACGTTTGCACCCGTAACTAAAGCCTTACGTTGCGTGCCATAACCTATAACAACAACATCTTCAAGACTGTTGATATCTTCCTGTAGGGTGATATTAATTGTTGAGCGACCTTCTACGTTTAAGGTTTGTGTGCCAAAACCCACATAGCTAATTTGTAATTGAGCATTAGATGGAGCGCTGATTGTAAAATTTCCATCAAAATCAGATACAACACCACTATCTGAACCTGTCACAGTTATACTTGCTCCTGGAAGAGGCAAGTTATCTACAGAAGAAATAACTTTACCGTTTATCTCTATCGTTTGCGAAAAGCAAACGCAAAAAGAAAATAAACTGATAAGAGTTAAAATTTCTCTCTTGCCAAAAAGCCGGCTGCCGAGGTAAAATTTCATCATATTGTAAGAGTTAATTGGATTAATTGTTTAGTTAAAATGTTAATTGAAAGTTTTCACTTTACTTTGGATAAGAATTCGGTTAGATTATTTAGTTTTTTTTGAGATATTGGTTGAATTGATAAACAAATTTTGATGATATTTTAAATTTCGTTCAAATATATAGTGCGATTTACGTTCACACTAAAGGTTATTTTGCAATAACCAATACTATTTTTGCATTATTGAAGATTATTGATGACTAAAAGGTTTTATTAATATTATAAATTATGTTAAAATTCGTTATGAATCTACCAGTCTTTTTTAAAAACCTTGTAAAGACATTATTACAGTTTAAATATTTCTTTCAATTTTTCTCACCTATTAAATAATTAGCTCTTAGTATGAACCCAGTTAAGAAATCACCAGTTGTTTCAGTAAAGGTTATTTTACCTTTTATTCTTGTGACATCTTTGTTCGCACTATGGGGGTTTGCAAATGCTGTGACAGATCCCATGGTTCAGGCATTTAAAAAAGTTTTAGAGCTTTCTAACTCGCAGGCTGCCTGGGTGCAGATGGCATTTTATGGCGGTTATTTTTGTATGGCTTTGCCGGCCGCTCTTTTTGTGAGAAAATATTCTTATAAAACCGGGGTTTTAATTGGCTTAGGTTTATATGCGCTGGGAGCTTTGTTATTTTATCCTGCAGCTACGTATGAGCAATTTTGGTTTTTCTGTTTTGGGCTTTATATTTTAACATTTGGGCTGGCATTTTTAGAAACCACAGCAAATCCTTATATCCTTGCAATGGGATCGCCAGAGACCGCTACCAGAAGGCTCAATCTCGCGCAGGCATTTAATCCTGTGGGTTTAATAGCGGGATTATTGGTCGCTAAATTTTTTGTACTTCATAATTTACAATCTGATAATATTTCAAATTTTGAAGCGCTTTCCGCTGCGAAAAAGGCATTTATACGTACGTCTGATCTGATGATAATACGTAATCCTTACGTAATCCTGGGATTAGTTGTTATCGGTTTAATGGTACTTATAGGAATTAATAACATGCCACAAAGCAAGGATGAAGATGGTATGCCTAAGGTTAGCGAGACTTTTAATAAGCTAAAGCGAAATAAAGTTTACTTAGCGGGGGTTTTTTGCCAAATATTATATGTGGGTGCACAAATCATGTGCTGGACATATATTTATCAATATGCTGAATCCAGAGAAATACTGAGTGATACCGCGGCAAACTATCAATTAGTGGCCTTTTTATTATTTATGGTAGGCCGTGCAGTTGGCACGTATTTGCTAAGATTTATTAATGCTGGAAAACTTTTGTTTTATGTTTCCTGTTTTGGTTTAATCGCGGCTTTAGGAAGTATTTTTTTAGAAGGAATCACAGGTCTTTATTGTCTGGTGAGTATTTCGTTATTTATGTCTATTATGTTTCCTACAATTTATGGAATCGCGCTTACAAATTTAAAAGATGACGAGTTAAAAATAGGAGCAGCAGGTCTGGTTATGGCAATTGTAGGTGGCGCACTTATGCCGAAATTACAAGGAATAATTATAGATCTGGGCGGGGTAGGCGTGCGTGATATTAAAATTGCCGGTGTTACCGAAGTGGCTTTTTCCTTTATCCTGCCAGCACTTTGCTTTCTATTTATTGCGATTTACGGTTTTTGGATAAATAAATTATACCTACAAAAACGCGTTTGATTTAAGCTGAGAAATATGCTGTATTTTCCTAATAATCGTCATTTAACTGTGCTTTTTCGGTTTCATCTATTCGGCTAACATCTACCGAGATTTTGTCTTTTTCGTGGGTAATTAAATACACAAATTTTTCGCCCCAAATTATTTCAGAAGCTTTGTATGAAGAACGAGAGTACACTGTCTGAGAGAACGTCTCATCAAAAGCTTTAATCATAATAATAATCTCTGCATCTTTTGCTATTAAACTCTCAGCTGTTAATTTATAAAACGGACTCGCATCAGTAATGGGATGAACAATTGTCCATACCGCAGGTAAGAAAACCACTTTAGGCCGCTCAAGATCAAGGACGAAAAAATCTCTTAATTTAGATTCTTCCCTTTCTACAGAAAGAGCTGCTGTCACTTCTACTTCAAGAAGTTGATTACCATGCGGATTTACAACCCGAAACATAAGACCATTTATATCCTGATAAGGGGCAATAACTGAGTTATTGCTGTATTTTATCTTCGCCGCAGGTTTAGAAAATCTCCCGTAAACCATTCCCGTAGCAAGTGCAAAAGCAAGTAAACCCAACATAGATTCTGCAGCGGCAACTACATTTGCCAGAAATCCTATAGGTGCAACTCTACCATAACCTAAAGTGGTTATAGTTTGCGCGCTAAAGAAAAAAGCCTCCATGAATTTATCAAAAGTAGATGTAGCGTTAATGCCGGTGAGATGCTCTAGACCTATCAACGTATACATGCAGGCAAACAAAATATTAAGAGCAGTATATGACAGTATAATAACTGCAAAAAATCGTATCCAGGACATGGAAACGAGGTTATGGAAAAAATTGATTTTTTCTACCAGCGGAAGATTATTCTTTTTGATATTAAAGGAACCATCCTTGTTAACCGCACGATAAACCCCGGCTGTGGTTTTCTCGCCCAGACCAAAATCGTTGAATTTTTGCTGACTATATTTTCCGGAAGATTTGCCTAAGTTCATATGTAAATATGATTTCTACTCTTGTAAAATAATTAATTGAAAGGTAAGATTTTTGAGCTAATCGCCGAATTTTCAATTCGCTCTTGAATCGAAATGTTATGCTCCAAAGCTTTTCGCTATTAATTAATGCTTTAGATTTAGGCACACTGATTTTTCTAATACCGAAAATTAAAATATGAGTCATTTTTTACAGAAAAAATCCTGATTTTCGACTTAAAAATCCCGTTTTTCAGTTCAAAAATCCGGCTTTTTAGCCTCAAAATCGGAGAAATAATGGTGGTGAAATCGAGGCTGATCAGTAATCAAAAATTGCATTGATTAACCTTTAATTATTCCAGATTGAATGCATAGGATATACTTTAAGGCTTTTTATTTCAATTCTATCACCAAAAAAACTAAACCCATCTTTATTATTAGTTTCTGTATCGCGTTTTATGGCATATGAGAATTTGCCGCCATCTACAAAAACTTCAATTGAGGTTTTATCAATTATAATATCAGCATTAATTTCCATACTTGTTCTATCTTCAGGAGAATAAAAGTATCCATTTATCTGATTTGAATTCATGTCGTATTTAAACAAATTTTGACCATTCAAATTTATTCCTGCATCAGTTGCATTAAATAATTTTATGGTCGCTTTTATGCGCAAACTGGTACTTTTATTAAACTGTTGCATAAATGCTGAAGCTTTATTGATGTCTGTTCCGTCAAAGACATATTCCTTTTCCTGCAACATGTCTACTTCCTTTATGGGTGTGTTGAACATTCTTACACCTTCCTTTGTGGTGCGTAATGTTAATTGTGTAGGCAATAACATGAGATTATTAAATGATTTGCCTACTAGTGGTATGCGACCCCAACCTATTTGAATACGACGGCCATCAGATTTAGAAATGTTGTTAAAGGTCTGCGCGGCATAAAGATCACCGTTGCCATAGTAATATTTACCAGCTTCTGGCGTAAAAGTTATACCGTCAAATTTACCTATCATATAAGTGCCTGTGGCGCCATACATGACCCATTTTTTATTATTTTCATCTTCATCAACAGGTAATTCAAAAAGCTGTGGACATTCCCAGAAACCAGCGGTATGGCTTTGATACTTCCATTTTTTTAGATTTGCAGATGTATAGATAGATATGCCATCGCGCTCAAATAAAGCCATCACCCAATTTTTATTAGGCTTATACCAAAATACTTGTGGATCACGCAGATGCTCACTATCCCATTGTGCTTTAGAATCTATAACAGGATTACCTTCATATTTTGTAAATGTGCGCCCATTATCCAGACTGTAAGCTATGCATTGTGTCTCATTATCTGCGCTATGAGAAGTATAAATAGCCACCATAGGAGGGATACCCGCTTTTCCAAAACCAGAAGTATTATTTTCATCAATCACAGCAGAACCAGAAAAAATGAGACCTAATCTATCTGGATACATTACAACCGGTAACTCTTGCCAATGTATAAGATCTTTACTCACTGCATGTCCCCAACTCATGTTTTCCCATTCATTTTCAAAAGGATTATGTTGATAAAAAAGGTGATATTCTCCTTTATAAAATATCATTCCGTTAGGATCATTAATCCAGCCTCTTTGGGTAGTAAAATGAATTTGAGGCCGACTATTTTCTTTATACAAACTGTCCTGGCCGGTAATTACTTCATCCTGATAAATTTTGCTCAGGCCTTCTTTACTGCCATTATAATTGATTGAAAGCTCTTTGCCCTTGTAGGCAGAAACATCATAAAAAACCCAGTAATCTGGTGTGGAAGACAAACGGATAACAAAGTCTAATTCTGGTGTACCTTCTATAGAAAAACTCATTTTAGCTCTGTCTGCTTGATTTGAAACCGGTAGATTCAGATATTTTTTTACTAGCCTTATTTTTAAATCAGCCCCCTGTTTTTGTGTAAGTGTTTGATTTGAAGTTGACTGTTCATTTTCAGATTTTACCTGAGATATAGCATTGACATGCGATAATAGTAATGTGATTAATGCAATTAATAATTGTTTCATATTATTCTGATGTCAATCTAATTATAGAGCTAAAAATTACACAAGATTAAAAGAAATTTTGACGCCTTCAATGATCATGCTTGTACCTATAATAGCGATAATTAATCCCATTATTTTTCCAATTACAGAAATTACGTTGCTCCCTATTTTCTCAACAATAAAGTCACTTAAACTAAAGGTGACATAGGTTAATAAACACATGATCGCAAAAATAATAATGACAAGGCCTATTTGTAAATACGTGGCTTTTGAAACAAAATTCATAGCAGTAACAATAGTTCCGGGACCGGCTAATATGGGAATTGCCAGAGGTGAAATAGCTATATTCTCATCAATATGGGTTACTTGTAAATGTTTTACATTAGATTTTTTTGACTGCAACATTTCAAAACCTACATAAAAAATAAGAATGCCGCCTGTTATTTTAAAAGCTGGTATTGTTAAGCCGAATATTTCAAAGATAAATTTTCCCAGTATTACAAAAGTGGTTACAATAATGAAGGCAATTAAGACAGCTTTTTTGTTTATTTTCTGTTTGGTTTCCTCATCGGCTCCCTGAAGTAAAGAAATAAAAATCGGCATATTTGATAGCGGATTCATAATTGCAAAGAATCCCGTAAATACGGCAATTGAAAATGTTAAGATGTTGTCCATCATATTTTATGTTCTACAGACTTTCAAATTAACAAACTTCAACGCTTTATTAGTATTATATTCTTTGTTATTTCGATTTTTCAACGATCTTACATTGAAAAGCTTAAATGACATCACATCACAGGTTTTTAATGATTTTTTGCGATACGATTAGCGTGAGAAATAATTTAGATCGGCTTAGTTGATTGAGTTAATTTTTCTGCGAAAATGTATTTTTACTTTTGAGCACGTATTAGCAATAGAAATTAAATTATAAAAGGATGAAATACGCATACCATATACTGCTCACGGTATCTATTCTGATTTTGGGTCAGAAGGTTTTTTGCCAGGAAAAAAATAATCAGAAAGTGATTTTAGTTACGCTGGATGGATTTCGCTGGCAGGAGCTTTTTTCGGGTGCTGACGCAAAACTTATCGCCAATAAGAGGTATGTAGATGATAGCACAGCTTTAAAAGGAAAATACTGGAGGGAAACCCCGGAAGATAGGCGAAAAGCCTTGATGCCCTTTATATGGACTGAAGTTTTAAAACAGGGAGAATTACACGGAAACAGGCCAGAAGGAAGTAAGATG
>JBALXG010000001.1:0-9513 GCA_036961055.1 Leeuwenhoekiella sp.
AGAAAAATTTACTGGAATGAAGCCAAAGGTGAGTTTAATAATGATGAAGAGGCAAATAAACTCTTAAAGGCTAATCATAATAATGGGTGGAAAGTGCCTGTTGTTTAGTGCAATTTAAGCAACTGTTGAGCAGCTTGAAATGGAGTTATTTCGCCTGCCGATATTTGAGCCAAAACGACCGATAATTGCTCTTTTACGGCAGGTTTTTGATAAAACGCGTCTTTCAATGCGTTTTCAACTGTATTTTTTAACCAATAGCTATTTTGATGGGTACGGTTTTCGTCAAAAAAGCCGCTTGATTTTGATTGCTTAAAATATTCTGCGAAAACTTCCCAAATTTCTTCTATTCCTTCATTATGCAAAGCGCTGCAAATTTCAACTTTGGGAATCCAGCCATTGGTTTTAGGCGGGTAAAGGTGTAATGCTTTCGCGAAAGCATTTTTAGCCAGTTTAGCTGCTTTTATATTTTCGCCATCGGCTTTGTTAATAAAAATAGCGTCTGCCATTTCAATGATTCCGCGTTTGATTCCCTGTAATTCGTCACCCGCTCCAGAAATTTTCAAAAGCAGGAAAAAATCTGTCATAGAATGAACGGCTACTTCGCTTTGTCCCACGCCTACGGTTTCAACTAGAATTACATCATAACCTGCGGCTTCACAGAGGATAATGCTTTCGCGTGTTTTGCGAGCGACCCCGCCCAAAGAGTCCCCCGAAGCCGAAGGTCTTATAAAAGCATTTTTACTATTAACAAGCGTTTCCATCCGGGTTTTGTCACCTAGAATACTTCCATGTGAGATACTACTCGTAGGATCTACAGCGAGAACGGCTACTTTTTTACCCTTTTTGATCAATAAATTGCCTAAAACCTCAATAAAAGTACTTTTTCCTACGCCGGGAACACCGGTAATACCTATACGTAAAGATTTTCCAGCACGTGGCAAACATGCTTCAATAATTTGTTGAGCTTGCTCTTGGTGTTGAGTTGCTGTACTTTCAATAAATGTGATACTTCGGCTTAAAGCTGTAGTGTTCCCGTTGAGAAGATTTGTAATAAGATTATCAAGATCAGGAATCTGCCTGCGCTGCTCAAGTATTTTTTTTGCAGACTCTTTATTTATATTATTTTCATTGCTCACAGCTGGGATTTATAAAGATTCCAAAGGTACGTGATTTGTTTTTTATGATTTATTTAAGAGGTCTGGGTGCATGACTTATTTGAGTATTGGTATCTTAGGCATTCAATAATAGAAAAACAGTATTATGAAAGCTTTATATACGGCAAAAGCAACAGCACAGGGTGGTAGAGACTCAAGTGTAGCAACAGATGACGGCACTCTCGATTTTGATCTGAGTGTACCTAAAGGTCTTGGCGGTCCCGGTGGAAAAGGCGCAAATCCTGAGCAATTTTTTGCTGCAGGTTACAGCGCCTGTTACGGTAGCGCACTTGCACATGTAGCCAGAGAACACAAAATTGATTTGGGTGCTTATACAGTTACCGCAACGGTTAAAATAGGAAAAAATGAAGACGACATGTTTCAGTTAGAGGTAATCTTAGATTCTTATTTACCTACGGTAGATACAGAAACCGGTGAGATGCTTGTTAACGAGGCGCATGAAGTTTGTCCTTATTCCAGAGCTACACAAGACAATATAGATGTGACGCTAAATCTATTGCTTGATAGCGATGAAGAAGAATAATTATTATAATTATTATTGGTGTAGTGCTTTCACTGTCTCGATAATTAAATGATTGAAAAATTTAAAAGCCTGCAAATAGCAGGCTTTTTTATGTCTTATACTTTCGTGAAAAAATAGCATCTAATTTAATCATCGCGGGTAGAGATTTTTAGATGCTTGTCCCGAATATAAAATAACTTTTTATATTCATACCTTGCGAGCCTGCCAGTTTTTTGATTTGAATTGCTTTTCAAAAAAATTTGGCTAAAAAAATATTTCTATTGTGCAACATGCGACTTTACTTATCGTCTTTAGAGTGAATTAGCAACTAACCATCAACTATTTTGTTAATAACCGAGATCATTGAGAAATGCAAGCAGAACGACCGCAGGGCGCAGCTGCAGCTGTACCGTAAATACTGCGACGGCATGTATTACGTTGCCTATAGGTTTTTAAAAAATTCATTTGAAGCTGAAGAAGCTATACAAGAGAGTTTTATAAAAGCATTTGCCAAGTTGCATCAGTATAATGGAGAGGTGACTTTTGGTGCATGGCTTAAGCGTATCGTGATCAATAAAAGTATTGATATGCTAAAGGCTAAAAAGCTAGAACTTGTTGCAATAAATGAACAGGTTTTAGGAAAAGTTGATGAATTTAATGATTGGACTGTAGATGATGGTATTACAGTAGATCAAATAAAACAAGTTATTGACGAGCTGCCAGAACGTTACCGTTATGCTATAATGCTATTTCTTGTAGAAGGATATGATCATCAGGAAATTTCAGAAATATTAGATATTACAGAAGTTGCCTCCCGTACACTCGTACACAGAGGAAAGAAAAAATTACAGGAAAAATTAAAACAACAATATAATGGCACAGGATATTAGAGATCTTATGAAAAAAGATTTGGGCGTGCCCAGAGAAAGTCTCAAAGCAGGTCATGAAAAGCGTTTTGAAGCAAAGCTCAACGCGAGTTTAGGTTTTGAGCAGAAGCAAAAAACTAATAATTATCTATGGTTAAAAATTGCAGCCGTTCTGGTAGTAATTATTGCTGTGGGAGGTTTTTTATTAAATAATCCCTTGCAACAGCAAACTTCTCCTGTAGTAACAACAACAGCAGACAATACACAGGAGGAAAATGTGCAGTTGAGTGATCTCTCGCCACAGTTTAAACAGGTAGAAGATTATTATCTGGCAAGTATTAACGTAGAGTTGGCACAACTACAAATTACCAGCGAGAATAAAGCGTTGATAGATTCATTTATGACACAGCTTGAAGAGCTTAATAATGAGTACAAGCGCTTAAATTCAGATTTAGTAGAAGTAGGTGTAAATGAAGATACGGTAGCTGCATTAATTGATAATCTCAAATTAAGACTTGATTTATTATTTAAATTAAAAGACAAATTAACAGAGTTAAAACAACATCGCGATAGCGATACTGAACCTAATACAGTTTAAAAGGAATGAGAACTTATAGCAGAATATATGCCGTCGTTCTATTGGTTGCTATCTTAACAGTGACCTCGAGCTGGGCACAAAATAAAACAACCCAAAAGTTGAAGGAACGCTTCAATACAGATGATAACGTAAGCATAAATGTTGATACACAGTATACAGATATAGTATTTGAAGATTGGAATAAAGATGAGGTGGAAGTAGAGGCAGTAATGGAAACTGAAGGTTTATCAAAAGATGAAATCGACAGGTTAATGCAGGATTGGAAAATAGGCGTGCAGGGAAATAGTAAAATGGTGAGAATTAGCGCAGCTGGGGGTACACCGGGCTTAAATATTGCACTGGGCGATATACCAATGAACGGTCTTGATGATCTAATAGCTTCATCTATGCAAATTGTAGGGCCGGTTATGCAGAATATGCTAGCCCCTATGATGCAGAGTGTTTCCGGTACAAAGTTGCCACCAGAATATTATAAAGGCATGCGAAATATAGAGTTTGACTACGAAGCTTATAAAAGGGATGGAGAGAAGTATTTAAAGGAGTATGAGAGTAAAGTACAAGAAAATTTTGGAGAAGATTTTGATAAGGTCATGCAACGCTGGGAAAAGGAAAATAAAGGAAAAATGAAAAATTGGGAGGCCAACAATATGGGTTCGGGTTTTCTGGGTATGCCTACTTCTCCGTTTGGTCGTAATTTGAGCTTTGACACAAATGCTTATAAGAGCGATAAAAAAGATTATGTTTCTAAACTGAATAAGAGATATGGCACAAACGCTTCGGTAAAAGATGTTGATAAATGGATGGAAGATATGGAGGTGTGGGGTGATGATTTTGGCAAAGGGATGGAAGCCTGGGGTGAGCGCTTTGGAGAAAATTTCGGAAAAAATATGCAAGCTTGGGGCGATAATTTTGGCAATGTGATGCAAAAAGATATGGCTGCATGGGGTGAAAATTTTGGAAAAGGTATGGAATCCTGGGGTGAAGACTTTGGCAAAAAAATGGAAGAATGGGCAGCTAAAAACGCAGGCAATTTTGAAAAAACAATTTCCCGAGATGCAAATGGTAATATAAGCACCAGCATGAGTTATAGCTACAATACAAATACTGCCAGGCCCGCAGTTCCTACTAATAAAGGTAAGCGTAAGATTATCGTGCGTATGCCTAAAGATGCTAAGCTTGATTTAAGCGTGCGACATGGTACAATAAATATAGGAGAGGCGAGTGATGTGCGTGTAAACCTGTCACATGGTGACTTTGTTGCAAATACAATTAACGGCGATAATACCTACGTAAATGTATCGTATAGCCCTGTAATTGTAGAGACTTGGAATAATGGAACACTAAAAGCGAGCTATGTTAAAAAATGTATTATTACCAACGCTAAAAATATAAAACTTGATAGCAGGTCGAGTAATGTAATTATTAATGAACTTGAGGATAATGCAATTATATCAGGCACATTTGGTGAGCTTTCTATTCCAAAAATAAATAGGGATTTTAAAACCCTGAATATTAATCTGGAAAATAGTGATCTCGTTCTCCACTTGCCAGATAGTGCTTTTCATTTTACCTATAATGGAACACGAAGTAATTTAAACTATCCAACAAAACTTGAAGCAAAAGTTATGGATAGTTATGATAGCAAGATGGTGAACGGATTTTATAAATCCAGAAATACTGACAGCTCTATAGCTATTTCGGCAAAATTTAGTGATATTCTGGTGAATTGATTTATTAAATTTGACGCCATGCAAAACACAGATTTTAGTGCTCAGTTGGCTTCACTTACAAAAAAATTTACTCCGGTAATAGATATTCGTTTTTCTGAAAATGATTATTTATTACTGGATTTATCAGTTAAAAACCCCGATTTAGAGTTAATTAATACCGCTTCTGCTAAAGATATTGGCATTTATATTTCTGAGTACCTTATCAATAAAAAAGCTCTTATTGCTTATGGTGGTTACAATGAAAAAAGAAATATCTATGACAGAAGTGAATATTTCACTAAACAAGATTCTGGAAAAAAAAGAAATATTCATCTAGGAATAGATATCTGGTGCGATGCAGGGACAAATGTTCTTTCCGCTTTGCCTGGTAAAGTTCATAGTTTTAAGGACAACACAAATCATGGCGATTATGGTCCCTGTATTATTTTAGAGCATTCAATTAATGATCTACGTTTCTACACGCTTTATGGTCACTTATCAAGGGCTTCACTTTCTCCTTTGATAATTGACACAAAAATAGAATCAGGAGATGTAATTGCGCAATTGGGTCAACCTTTTGAAAACGGTGATTACGCACCCCATTTGCACTTTCAGATAATAAAAGATTTAGACCGAAATCATGGAGATTATCCCGGTGTGAGCAATAATGTGGATTTAGCATTTTATCTAAACAATTGCCCAGATCCTAATTTGCTCTTAAAGTTAAAATAGTTTACTAAAAAATTTAAGCATAAAAAAAAGAGGGATTTAAACCCTCTTTTCATTTTCTGAATGGTATACTATTTATGGTGTCAAAACAACTTTCACACAATTATCTTCTTTATTTCTAAATTTTTTGTAAGCCTCTGGCGCTTCACTTAATTTCATTCTATGAGTGATAATAAACGAAGGATCAATTTTACCTTCTTCTACCTTTTTAAGTAAAGGGTCAAGATAGTGTTGCATATGAGTTTGTCCCATTTTCAAATTAAGAGACTTATTCATTGCAATTCCCATTGGTAACCCATCTACTTTTCCTAAGTAAACACCAGGAATAGAAACATTACCCCCTTTTTTACATGATTTAAAGATTTGTGCTAAAGCATTAGGTTGAGCTTTATCAATATCCTTTTTAAATCCTTCTGCCCCGTGAGCTTCAGCTCCTACAGCATCAATACAGCAATCTGGACCTCTTCCCTTAGTCATTTCCATTAATTTAGCATAGACTTCATCTGCATCAACTGTGCGTATGACTTCTGCTTTACCATGTTTTTCTGCCATATCAAGACGTTCTTTTACAACATCAATAGCGATTACACGTTTAGCTCCCAGCATCCATGCACTTTGAATTGCAAATTGACCTACAGGTCCACATCCCCAAATTGCAACAGTATCCCCGTCTTTAATATCCGCATTTTCTGCACCCATATATCCTGTTGGGAAAATATCAGATAAAAACAAGCTTTGCTCATCTGTTAATGAATCTGGCACTTTAATAGGACCTACATCAGCATAAGGTACCCTTACGTATTCGGCCTGGCCGCCAGAAAAGCCTCCCAGCATATGTGAAAAACCGAATAATCCCGAAATAGAATGACCCAGATTCTCTTTACATAATTCTTCATTAGGATTAGAATTGTCACAAAGAGAGAATTTATCTTCATTACAGAATTCGCAATTACCACATGCGATTGTAAAAGGTACTACAACGCGATCTCCTTTTTTAAATTTTTTCACGTCTTTACCCAGTTCCACTACCTCTCCCATAAATTCATGACCAAGGACATCGCCATCTTTCATAGTGGGCATTAAACCGCCAAAAATATGAAGGTCAGAGCCACAAATTGCTGTTGAGGTAACTTTTATAATTATGTCTCTTGGGTCTTCAATCTTAGGATCGGGTACATTATTAATTCTAACGTCTTCTTTTCCATGGTAGCATAGCGCTTTCATAAGTTGGTTTTTTGTAGTTAAAAATTTATTACTTAAAACTATTTAATTCCGTTTTATAAAAGTTTTGTTTTAACGTTAATTAGGTTATTTATTAATAATTTTTGGCAAATATTGTATTTTATCTCTTATTGATATTTATGTAAATAACTGTAAGTTAAAATATTAAATTCGGTACAACTCTAAAGATATATTTTTTAGTTCTATTAATATTATTATTGATTTAAATAATAATGTTATAAGTGAGGTTTCAATTTTATGACATTTGAGATATGTGAAATTTACCTGATTTTTATAAGTACCTAATGGTTCTAGAGTAAGAATACTAAATTTCTATAATATGCCAATTTTTTAGTTTTAGAGCGAAATTTGAGCTAAAATGGGCAATTTTTGAGCCTAAAACTATACCTCAATTGAAGGTGTTTGCAAAGCTCTATAGCAAAAGACAGTAGCGATTTTTCTTTAAATGTAAAATTAATTATAACTGATAATTGTCTAATCTTTATATTTTTCGAACCAAGCCATAACACTGGCAATTTTAGCAATTAAATTACTTGGCCTGTTAGCAATACCATGTGAAGCACCGGGTATACGCACCATAGCCGTTTCAACTTTCTCAAGCTTTAAGGCTGCATAAAATTGTTCAGATTCTGCTATAGGAGTGCGATGATCTTCTTCACCCACTAATAACATTGTGGGTGTTGTCACGTTGCCAACGTAAGATAAAGGTGACCGTTTTAAGTAATTAGATGGATCTTCCCATGGTAAATTTGCAAACCAGTATTTGCTAAAATATCCAGGATTGTCAGAATACAACACAAAGCTATACCAGTTAATTACCGGTTTTGCAACTACAGCAGCTTTAAATCTATCAGTTTTTCCTACAATCCAGGCAGTAAGAACGCCACCGCCACTACCGCCAGTCACAAATAAATTTTCAGAATCTATAAAACCTTTGGCTATAGCCGAATCAACACCAGACATAAGATCTTCATAATCGTGGTTAGGATAATCGTGATTTATAAGATTACCAAATTCTTCACCATAACCTGTACTTCCTCGCGGATTGGTATACAAAATTACATAACCGGCAGCTGCATACATTTGTATCTCTGCAGAAAAAACTGAAGCATAACTGGCAAAAGGGCCGCCATGTATTTCAAGAATAAAAGGATACTTTTTAGATGGATCAAAATCTGGAGGTGTTACCAGCCATCCTTGCATATCCCTAGCGTCATATGACGATTTCCAGTTTATTTCTTCTACATTTCCTAATTTACGAAAGGCAAAAAGATCATCATTGAGGCTTGTTAATCTCTGTGTTTTGTTTTTATATGAAGTCGCTAAATCTGCAGGATGTTCTGTTCCGCCTAAAGTAAAAGCTATTTTCCCTTTTTCAGCCGACGAAAATGATGCCGCGGTATAGGGTCTGCCCAATGATAAGCCGCCTAAATTTTCAGCGACAGTTTCTACATCGCCATTCGTAGAAATGTATCCTACCTTTGTGTCACCCGTGTCATCATATTGAAAATACGATCCTTTTCCATCTTCAGCCCATTGTATATTATTTATGTCACGATCAAATGCTTCAGAAATAATTTTTTTATTACTTC
This sequence comes from Leeuwenhoekiella sp., assembly GCA_036961055.1. Classification (GTDB taxonomy): domain Bacteria; phylum Bacteroidota; class Bacteroidia; order Flavobacteriales; family Flavobacteriaceae; genus Leeuwenhoekiella. The sequence goes on from JBALXG010000001.1 coordinate 8,414, forward strand.
CGTCTGTATTCATTGTATAAAGATGCGTAACCTGATAGCCCTGATATTTATCATCAAAACCAGTATAAGCGATGGTTTTTCCATCGGGTGAAATAACAGGATCACTATCTGGACCTACTCTTTCTGTCAATGATTTTATGCTTCCGTTAGATAAAGTAAGTTGATAAATCTCACTATTTAAAGGCTCATAATCGTGTTCTTTATGAAGGTTTGCCGAAAAATAAAGCGATCTACCATCTGTAGCCCAAACGGGTGAGCCATAATCATTAGCATCTGAAGTGAGTTGCATAGGTGTGCCGCCATCTGTTGAAAGCGTGAAAATCTGAGTATTACCACTTTTGAGATAACCTTGCCCGTCACCTCTGTAATTCATTTTGTCAATATAAATAGGAGGTGCATTCCATTTTGCTCCTTCAGGTTTTGCAGGTAGTTTGATAAGAGATGCTGAGCTCTCAGGTACAAACATTGTAAAAGCAATATACTTGTCGTCGTAAGACCATGAAATATTCCCGGGTGATTGTGGTGTATTAGTTAAAGGCACAGTCTCTTTTGTATCCATCCACATCATGTAGAGTTTCATTTTATCATCTGCCATATTAGATTTAAACACAATTTTTTTCCCATCATGCGACCATTTTGGTGCCATGTCGTTATGGTTTCCTGTGGTAAGTGGACGGTTATTTGTACCATCAAAATTAACGATCCACAGATTAGACAGATTACGATCTGTCATGATATCTGAAAAATTACGTACGTAAATAATTTTACTGCCGTCAGGAGAAATTTGAGGGTCTGAGACATATTCCATACTAAATATATCTGTTAATTCCAGATTTGTTTTAATCTGGGCAGATATACTATGTATAAACCCTAAAAATAGAAAAGATATAAAAACTGATTTTTTCATAGTTGTATTTTACTTTGGTTACTATTTGCTTCTTTTATTACCCTAAAGCCTATGTGATCACTCGACTGTAAACTGTCATCATTTGTATCATAAAAGTCATAGGCGCTATAACCGTACATGCCATTTTCGGCATATTCAGCAACGTTTCCACCTAAGTCAAAAATAGCTGCGTTTTCTACTTTAGTACTTTTAA
>JBALXG010000001.1:9523-22509 GCA_036961055.1 Leeuwenhoekiella sp.
AGCCTTTAATTTCTCTTACTTTTTCCAGTAGATCAGGTACATCTTCTTTCACAAGTTCGTAACCGGCCCAATGGTTTAAGTTATTTTCATTCTTGGCATTTTTTCTGGATTTTTTCTGTAAAGCTTCGGCTTCTTTGGTATTAGGCAATCTATAGCTATCACCGGTTTTTGCAGATAACCAGTCTGTATAAGCTTTCGCGGAAGCTTTATCTGTCTCTACAGGATAATTATCATGTCCTGCAGGGAAAGAAAAATCGGGTTTAAAGGCCAAAAATTGGGCATTTGTGACCTCAAATCGGCCAAGAGAGATTGAATCTTTCTTAAGCAAAATAGTTTCCGGAATAAGCGTTTCTTTTACCATCGCACCATATAAACCATCAACTTTTTTGGCCTCATCTAATTTAATCGCTTCAGCCAGCGGACTATCTTCTTTAAAGGCTTCATTTTTAGTTGAAGGTTTTTTAAGAAGGTATTTGTCTATCCACGCAATTTCTTCATTCATTTTGCGCAGTTGGTGCGTGATCTTGCCTAAACCGTGCGGCTGACCGGGAAACCAAAGAAATTTTACAGGAGCCCGAGCAACTTGTTGTAGTCCGCGGTAATATTCCCATCCCTGATCGCGCGGTACAGATCTGTCTTCACTTCCGTGGAAAATTATAGTGGGCGTTTTAATTTTCTCAATTTCAAAAAGCGGAGATTTTATAATGTAATTTTCATTGTAGATCTTACCGTCAGTATCATCCCAGGGCGCACCGCCAAAGTAGCCTTCATCAAAACTCACCCCAAAACGACAAGTCCCAAAATCTGAAGTCCAGTTTACATCACCTGCGCCGGGAGCAGCGACTTTAAACATATCAGGATAACGCACAGTAAGCATTGTGGTTAGGATCGCACCGTTAGACCAGCCCATTGTTCCCAGTTGATCAGGATCTACTTTTCCCTGTTTTTCAAGAACCGCGATACCTTTTGTAATATCTTCCATTTCCGGGTCATAGTAATTCTCCTTTATACTTTCAACATACGAGAGTCCGTGATTTGAAGAGCCGTGATAATTAGGTTTTAGAATAAACATACCTTTTTGAGCCAGAAGGTTAGGGTACGTACTCCAGCGCTCAGACCAGGTATCAAGATCCATGCTTGACGGACCGCCATGAATAGACAGCATTAATGGATATTTCTTTCCTTCCTCATAATTTTCAGGATAGTATAGAATACCCGTAACTTCCTCATCATGCCAGCCTTTCCATGTGATGACTTCACTTTTTGTGATCGATTTTTTCTTAAGGTTTTTATTCAGTTCAACCAGTTCTTCTTCATTGCTAAAGCGTGAACCTTTAAGATCTGCCACATATGTAGTGGGTAATTTTGAAGCGGTAGAGTAGGTATAAATTACTTTGGTGCCATCTGTAGAAATGGTTTCTATTGAAGTATGATCATTTTTTTCGCCAAGAGCGATATCAGATTTTGACCAGCTTTCTCCTTTTTTCTTGTAATATGCCAGACGCATGGTAGCTCGATTTGCGAGCGAAACAATCACATCATTTCCCACAATTTGGATATCGTGACCCGCACCAAGTTCCCAGTCAAGAGGTACTTTTTTATAATTGCTGTCTGCTAAATTGTAGAAATATAATTCTTCAATACCGGCACCGTTCCATTTAGGATCAGAAGCTTTGCTTGACATAAAGTAGAAACCAGTATTGTCTGCAGTAAATTTTATAGAATAAATTGGGAAATCAAAATGTGTAATTATCTGATTTGTAATGCCTGTTTCCAGGTTTTTAAGGTAATAAAATGGATCTTTTTGAGCATCTGAAGCAAAGCTTAAACTGCGTTGCATATCATAAAAAAGCCATTTACCGTCACGCGAAACCTCAAAAGAAGAAATAGATTTTTCATTATCGGTTAATCGGGAAACAGACTTTTCTTTAAGATCGTAAGTATAAATATGATTAGGTGTCCAGTGCAGAGAATCTTCAATAACCTGCACATCATCTTTATTTTCTTCGGCTTCAGCCTCATAAAGGGTTTTGCCATCATTTGAAAGAAAAAGCAAGGTATTATCATCTTTTAACTGGATGGAAGAAATCCCATTTTTAAATTCATGAACTTCCTGTGCTTCACCACCGTAAATGCTGAGTTTCCAAAGTTTTTTGCCTTTGTCTCTTGACGAAAGAAAATAAATGTTCTCTCCATCTTTAGAAAAAAGCGGACTGTAATCATTCTCATCACCACTTGTTAAATGAACGGTTCTAAATTTGCCGTCTTTTTTGTTGTTTAATAGAGAAAGGTAAATGTCTGAAACAAATTTATCTTTTTCTTTTACACCTTTGCGTTTCGTCCAGACCACCATTGAGTTATCTGGTGAAAAAGAGGCGTCGCTTAAATATTCTGTATTTATAATATCTTCAGGAGTCCAGCGGGAAGGATCATCTTCTTTATTTTTTTGAGCGAAAAGTGTAAAGGTGCATAAAAGGATAAGTGAGGCGAAGTGGATAGATTTTCTCATTTAAAAGAAGAGTAGTTTAAAGTTATTTAGAATTCTGCTTCGGTTTAAAACGAAACACAAGCCTAAAATTAAGACTTACTTACTTATTAATAGCGAAATTCATTATTGCGATAATTTGAAAAAGAAAGGGTGTGTTTTACGATTTTCTCTGTTTTAGATACGTCATTCTAAATCCCTATAAAAAACTATAAGTTTTATTGGATTGCATATCTAGAAAATCGGGCAAAAAGTAGTGAAAATCGTCGTTTTTAGGTGCGATTTTTTAATTAATTGATAATTTCAAAGTGAATGGGTTTAAAGCTGCCACCATTACTATCTTCTGCAGAGCAGGCGGTAAGAGCTACGATGAGATCCATTTGTGCTTCAAACAAAACGTAATCACCGGCTTTGCTCAAAGGCGGGTCAACACTTAGTTTTCCATTAGAATCAAACTGAACGTTCATAAAAATATTAAAGGCAGTGGGCACATCATCTGGTTCTATGCCAAAAGCAGCAAGATTAGTATACAGATTTTCAAAACAACTGGGATGATATTCCGGGTTTTTATACATGATCTGGAAAGTCTCAGGGCTGCACGGGGCCAGCAAAAAATCATTACGACCATTTGTGTCTTCCATGATTTTCATCATTTTATTACTCCTGTTACTCCATAAAAAGTTACCCTTTGTAATTAAAATGCTTTCTTCAAAATCAAGCGTTTTTCCACTGGAAATTTTTTCTCTGGTGTCAGTGGCGTTAAAGAGAACCATATCACTAACCTGCTCTCCCTGCGGGTCGATTACTTTTAATTTCTGCCCTTTTTTAAGAGTGAAAGCTTTACCTGTTTGTTTATGTATTACTTCTGTCATGTTCGTTTTTTATGTCTTCGCTAAGTTGAGTGGTAGAGGGGCATTTTGATAAATGTTCTATACTCGACTGCACATCTTCTTTAGTGTAACCCTGATGCAGTTTCGCCACGCCTTCAATTTTAAATGGTGCACACCAAAAACCTGTTATTAATGGTAAATGCTCTTTTAGCATAGCGGTTGGAATTTCACTATAATATAATGGATTTTCCTGTTTCTTTTCGAAATGATTAACCAATTTTTCAAGAGAAGATTCAAGTTCGCTGGAAGTTTGTAAACGTATTTTAGCATTTACGTGAACCGCAGAATAATCCCATGTGCTTATATCTTTCTCCTTATACCACGATGAAGAAACATAGCCATTTGCTCCCTGAAAAATTAAAAGCACTTCAACATTTTCTTTGAGGTACTTCAGCTGTACATTGAAGTTTGCAATATGACCAAAAAGAGTGATTTCTGGTTTTAAATCATCTAACAAAACCGGAATATGGGTTGCAAGTAATCGTTCTCCCTGAATCACAAGCGTCGCAAAAGGATGCGCGGCAATAAATTCTTTAAAATACTCAGCGTCTTTTTTCTGGTATCTTTTAGGTTGGTACATGGTTTACATCTTTCCTGAAAGAAACGGACATTTCCATTCATTTCCAACATTTCGCCCACTATATTGTCTTACTTCGCTGCTTTTACCAAAATCACGTAACATAGGATTTATGCTACCCTGAAGCTCAAAATCGCGTTCCCTTATTTTATCACGTACATTGTGATATGCACCCATTTCTCTAAGTTTTTCAAATTGCCAGTGCAGATTGAAAGCTAAAGTGGGATAAGGTGATTGTCGTGCTTTTCTTGAACTATTAGGGTGCAAACCTACCATATAGAAAGCTTTTCCCGCCAGGCTGAAGCTAAAATTAGGATCTTCAGGATTATCACTTACACTTTCATCCCAAGGCTGCTCGTCAATTTCATGTAAAAAACTAAGTTGTTGCCATAATAATTCTTCAAATTCTTTTTCAGAAAAGTCTTTTCTTCCTTTAAAAACCGCCAAAAAGGTGTAAAAAGCGTTCGAATCAAAGTCATAATTGGCTATATATTTCTCTAAATCTTTATAAATTTTTCGGGCTGTATTAAGAGATCCAAAATTTTCATAAACATGAAAATCAACATGATCCATACTAAAAACAGTTTGAGCCATGACACATGGATGATCATTTGTGAGAATGAAATCATTAAACTCTTCTTTTATAGTGTCCTCGCTATTTGCTAGAGGCTTATTTTGATGTGACTGAGCTATTGATGTTGCCTGCATGTTTATAATTATTGATCTTAAAGCAAAACTATTTATAATAATTATTAGAAATAATTATTTGTTTTAAGATTAACATTTTTAAAAGTTGATCAACTAATTAATAGTTTTTTTAATTGAAAAAAGGGAAATAATTGTGAGATTTAATTAAGATTCTCTAACGTCTTTAAGCAGCCACTCTTCTAGTTCTACATTGCTATCTGAAGTATGTAGTACAGATATGTCGCCTGTAGCTTCAAAAACTACAGCTTTAATTTGTGATAGTTCAATTACATTTGCTTCCCTTAGTTTAGATCTTAGATCGCCTTTAGTCACTCGCGCCTTTCGCAGATTGTCTTCTAAAATTATAGAACCCTTCATTAGTAAAAGTGGAGGATTGTCTATTGCTTTTTGAAAACCTTTATATCTGCGAAGCATAGCAGCCCCTATTTGTAGCAGGTAAACAGCGGCAAGACCTACGGCGCCCTGAAGAAGACTCACAGAAGCTGAAAGTATAGTTGAAGCTATGATAGAACCTACAGCAACGGTCATTGCAAAATCAAAACTAGACATTTTAGAAAAGCTGCGTTTACCAGCGATACGAGTATATATTATTACAGCTATATAGATGCCTAGCGCACTAATGCATATAGCCAGTAAAGACTCTGGCGATGCAACAAACCACTTTTTCATACGAGTAGTATTATTTTAGATTATAGATAAAGGATAAATTTAATATTACCAAGTGGTGCGTACAAAGTTTTAATAAAAGCTTAATATCTTAATGATTTTTGGGCATAAAAAAACGGATAACTAAGGTTATCCGTTATATTTTAGTCAAATATTCTAATTAACTGCGCTTTGCAGAGAAATTTTCTCGGCGCTTACGACTAGAAGAGCTTCCTGCATTTGAATTGCGAGAAGTTGTACTAGTAGATGGTCGCTGCGGTCTCCCAGAGCGTTGTTGTTTAGGTCTTGAAGATGACTTGTGTGTGGAGGCCTCTTCATTGTCATTTATAAAAGGATGATCTTCAATCACTGGTATTTTTTGATTGATAAGCTTTTGAATATCTTTTAAGTAAGCCCTTTCTTCTCTATCGCAGAAAGAAAGCGCAGTACCGCTGGCTTTTGCCCTACCTGTACGTCCTATTCTGTGAACATAAGTTTCCGCTACATTTGGCAAATCATAATTTACAACAAGTGATAATTCTTCAACATCAATACCACGAGCTGCAATATCTGTTGCAATTAAAACCTTTAGTTTACCATCTTTAAAAGCGTTTAAAGCTTTTTGACGTTGCACCTGAGATTTATTGCCGTGTATTGCTGCAGAGTTTATACCTGCCTGATCAAGAATCTTTACAATCTTATTTGCACCATGTTTAGTACGTGAAAAAACTAGAACACTTTCTGGTTTTTCGGTTTCTATAAGATGAATAAGCAATTTTGGTTTACCTGGTTTAGTAACAAAGTAAACAGCTTGTTCAACTTTTTCTGCAGTAGCTTTTTCAGGCTCAATTGTTACTCTTTCAAAATCACCAAGAATTTTACGTGAAAGATCTGTAATAGCGGCCGGCATAGTTGCAGAGAAGAAAAGAGATTGTCTCTCTTTAGGAAGCTTAGATAATATCTTTTTGATATCATGTATAAAGCCCATATCAAGCATTTGATCTGCTTCATCTAAAACGAAATACTCAATATCTCTAAGGCTTATTATATTTTGATTCATTAAATCAAGTAATCTTCCTGGAGTTGCTACAAGTACATCAACGCCATTGCGCAATGCTCTTACCTGAGACGCTTGTTTAACACCTCCAAAAATAACTGTATTCCTTATTCCGGTATGTGTACTATATTCTGTGACATTGTCTGCAATCTGAATAGCAAGTTCACGTGTAGGCGTTACTATTAATGCTTTTATTTTACGAGATCCTTTACCAGGACCTATATCATTATATATATGTTGTAAAATAGGTATTGTAAATGCGGCTGTTTTACCTGTACCGGTTTGAGCACAACCTAATAAATCTTTTCTATTTAATAATATGGGTATTGATTGGGCTTGTATTGGGGTGGGGTGGGTATATCCTTTTGCTTCAAGTGCTTTCAGGATAGGTTCATTAATTTTTAATTCTTTAAAAGTCATATATGTGTATAAGCCGGCAAAGGTAGGGATTATTGCACAGATTATACTCTATATGTGTAAAGTATTGTGAATTAATTAATTACCCACACTTTGAAATTAATTATACCTATTCTACATTTTCAGAAAACGGCACTACATCACCTTCAAACTCACCAGATGTAAAATCATCTTTACTTAACCAATATTCAGAAGTAATTATGTCGTACTCATTATTTCCTTTTGCACTCAACTCCCAAATAATATTTTCTGCCGAATTAAATTCTTGTTTCCCTTCAAGGTGATCTTCAAAAAGGCGTTTAATAATATGGTGGTCGCTAATCCCGTAACTTAATGCTTTTATGACAGTTTCTTTATCAATTTTTGTTTCCTCTTTACTATTTTCCGGGGTTATTGAACAAGTGGTTATGCTGGCTTTAGTATTAGGAAAAGTACCATTATATGCTTTAAAAAGTAGTTGATTAATGTGGAACAAGTACTTGTGCATAGCGATATCACTGTATTCTTCTACAACTTTTTCTTTCAGCATATCGTTTGATAACTGATCTATCTGGCCGCTATTTAATTCATCACCTAACTTATACGTGAGCACTATAGTTGCAGCTTCCTGTGGGTCAAAATCATTGATAGCCATAAAAAGATAGTCCTTTAATTCTTCATCTTTTAATTGCACATCCTGAACGTCAAACTTATCTAATAATACTTTGTAATCTTCAGTCTTCCAATAACCTGGCAATTCATTTACGATTTTTATATTTTCTATTGCTACTTTATATTTCATTGTTTTTTTGTTTAAAGTTAAGTATAAAAAAACGCCTTACTATTCTACTTGAGTAGATAGTCAGGCGTTTAACAATTAATTATGTCTTTATTTTAAGTGGCTATCCACTTAAAACTATGATCTCTTTCTGGTATTGAAATTCTACTTGAAATGCGCTCAAGTCTTGAAGGCAAAGCCATTAAGTAATCACGTGCTTTTTCTGCAGGACCATTTAAATCGCGTATTTCATCAATCTTCCAGTCTACAAGCAATGATTTTAAAATTGTAATATAATCTTGAGTGGTATATACCATAGATCGCTGAGCCGCATCAGAAAAGTGTGACCACAGTTGACCTACTTGCATACCTGACTCTCTCAAAAACATAGCAGGCATAATGATTTTCTTTTTCATCATGTCCTCAAAAGCAAGCATCATTTCACTGGGATCCAGTTCAAAAATACGTCTTACAAATTCCATATAAGCTGTGGCATGACGAGCTTCATCACCAGCTATTGTATTACATATTTTGGCTAGTTTCTTATTACCAGATTTTCTTGAGAAAGAGGCAACACGTCTGTGTGAGACGTTTGTTGCTAACTCCTGAAAACTAGTGTAGACAAAGTTTCTATAAGGATCTGCTCCGGTTTGTATGTCAAAACCATCACTTATTAGATACTGCGTAGAGACTTCCATTTCGCGCATATTCACACGACCTGATAAATACAAATATTTATTTAGGAGATCACCATGGCGGTTTTCTTCGGCAGTCCATGATCGTATCCATTGGGACCATCCATTTGCATTTATTTGATCGATTCCCTGCACACCCATAAGCCACGATTCGTATGTGGGCAGTGCTTCTTCTGTAATTGTATCTCCTACAAGAACAGTAAAAAGATCATATTCCATCTCTCTGGCAAGTTCTTGAATTTCTTTAATGTCTTCAGAAAATTCAGGATTTGTAGGGTCTGGTAGGAAATCAGATGGTTGCCAATTGGTGTCAATTGGCTTGAGGTATTTTTCTAGCAATTCAGCCATTGAGCCTTCAATGGTTTGCATTACTTCCAGTCTTATATTAGAAAGTTTCATGGTTTAAAGCTTGAGCAAATTTATCGTAAACTTAGTGTATTTGGAGAAACTTATACCGAAATACGTTAGTAATCTTAGTTTTAAGAGCAATAATTGTACCTAATAGTGAGTTTCTAACCCTTTTAGAACGATTTTTCTTACTTTTCGGCTATTATTATAATTAATACTTTCTTATAATTTACTAATTTTAAGAGGAAAAACCTATAAATTATTATAATAAAATTGCTGTGCGTGCATACTAAATATTCTACTGTTTGTACTGAAAAATTTGCAGAATCTGTATATTACGACACTTTTTCTCACCGGAAATTCCGTTGATGACAATTCACTTATATTAAACTGAAGCATGTATAATTCTCGCATTGCCGGTCTTGGCTCTTATGTCCCTGAAAATATTGTTACCAATGATGATCTTTCTAAAATAATTGATACTAATGACGAGTGGATACAGGAGCGCACGGGGATTAAAGAAAGACGCTATATTAAAAAAGGAGATGGAAACAGTACTGCAAAAATGGGTGCAAAAGCAGCAAAAATCGCCTTAGAACGGGCAAAAATTACTGCTCAGGATATAGATATGGTAGTTTTTGCCACGCTAAGTCCAGATTATTACTTTCCTGGTTGCGGTGTGCAAGTTCAGCATTTACTTGAGATGCGTACCGTACCAGCTCTTGATGTGCGTAATCAATGTAGTGGTTTTATTTATGCCTTATCTACAGCAGATCAATTTATAAAAACGGGAATGTATAAAAATATTCTTGTAATAGGTTCTGAAAATCACAGCGGTGGTCTGGATTTGACTACACGAGGAAGAAGTGTTTCTGTTATATTTGGTGATGGAGCAGGAGCAGCGGTACTTACAAGAGAAGAAGATAATACTAAAGGTATTTTATCAACTCATTTGCATAGTGAAGGAGAACATGCTCTTGAATTGTCATTACGGGGCCCAAGTACAGAAATGTGGGTACCTCAAATTATTGAAGAAAATCCACAGGAGGATATTCCATATTATCCTTATATGAATGGGCAGTTTGTCTTTAAAAATGCTGTAGTTAGATTTGCTGAAGTTATAAATGAGGGTCTTGAAAAAAATGGTCTTACTGCCAGCGATATTGATATGCTCATTCCACATCAGGCTAATCTGCGTATTTCACAATTTGTGCAACGCCAGTTTAAGCTAAAAGATAATCAAGTTTATAACAATATTCAAAAATATGGTAATACGACGGCAGCTTCTATACCCATCGCGCTAACTGAGGCCTGGGAAGAAGGCAGAATAAATGAAGGCGATACGGTTGTTTTAGCCGCCTTTGGTAGCGGTTTTACCTGGGGAAGCGCGATTATAAAGTGGTAAACTCCTCCCCAAAACCCCTCCCGGGGAGGGGGTACAACTTTCTGTATTCTCCCCTTGGGGGAGATGCCTGAAGAGTGGGCTTACTTTTTCTTCGGTTCATAAACTGGAAGTATCTTTGTAGACACCTCACCAAAACCTATCCGGGCAGCACCATTTTTTTCGCACCAGCCACGCATGGTTACCGTGTCATTATCCTCAATAAATTTTCGGTCACCACCTTCATCAAGCTTTATAGGCTTAGATCCTTTCCAGCTTAATTCAAGCATAGAGCCGTAAGAATCTTTTGTGGGGCCAGATATTGTACCACTTCCCATTAAATCTCCAGAATTTACAGGACAACCATTTATAGTATGATGCGCCAGTTGCTGACTCATGTTCCAGTAGAGATATTTAAAGTTAGAAGCAGTCACTTTTGTTTCTACTTTGCCTTCTGGCTGTATACCTACTTCAAGCTTAATATCGTAGCTTTTTTTACCTTTATTTTGCAAATAAGGCATCAACTCTTTTTCTGGTTTTGGACCAGCTACGCGAAAAGGTTCAAGCGCGTCTAATGTTACGATCCAGCATGACATTGAAGAGGCGAAGTTTTTTGCAAGAAACGGCCCTAATGGAACATATTCCCAACGCTGAATATCACGCGCGCTCCAGTCATTAAAAAGTACAAGGCCAAAAATATAATCTTCGGCTTCATTAACAGGAATAGGTTGTCCCAGTTCATTTGCATCTGTAGTAATAAATGCCATTTCAAGTTCAAAATCTACCAGTCTTGAAGGACCAAAAATAGGTTCTGTAGCACCATTAGGTAGTTTTTGACCTTGTGGTCTGTGCACAGGAATTCCTGAAGGAATAATTGAGCTGCTTCTGCCATGATATGCTACGGGCAAATGCAGCCAGTTATCGGGCAACGCGTTTTCACCACCTCTAAATATTGATCCCACATTTGTAGCGTGCTCTTTACTTGAGTAAAAATCTGTATAATCTCCTATTTGCACAGGCAGTTGCATTTCAATCTCATTCATGCTAAAAATCACTCTATCACGGTGCTCTTTGTGATCTCTTAATTTAGCATTACCTTCTTCAAAAATGGTTGAGATACGATTGCGTACCAGACGCCAGGTTTTACGACCATCTGCTATAAAATCATTTAAACTGTCCTGTAAAAATATATCGTCAGTTAGTGGTATTCCATCAAAATATCCCAGTTGATGAAGCGCACCTAAATCGATTGCAAAATCCCCTATACGAGTTCCTATCGTGATGATGTCATCCCGCGTCAAAAACACCCCAAAAGGAATATTCTGAATCGGAAAATCTGTGTCGGTTGGGGTCTCGAGCCAGGTTTTACGTTTTGGATCGTTAGTTTTAGAAGGCATAAAATTCTTAATAAAATGTTAGTAATTCTCTGTTCCAAATATAGAATTAAAATAGTACTAACCGAATGTTATCACTACTTTTGAACCTAATTTAACAAACTTTAATATAATGCAGCGGGATACTGATATCTTTGATTTAATAGAAGAAGAAAAACAAAGGCAACTTAATGGTTTAGAGTTAATTGCATCTGAAAATTTTGTAAGTCAGCAAGTGATGGAAGCCACGGGTTCTGTCCTTACAAACAAGTATGCAGAGGGGTACCCCGGCAAGCGATATTACGGCGGATGTGAGGTTGTAGACGAAGTGGAAATAATCGCCATTGAACGTGCAAAAGAACTTTTTGGTGCAGAATATATCAATGTTCAACCACATTCTGGTTCACAGGCAAACACAGCGGTTTTTCATGCGTGTTTAAATCCAGGTGATACTTTTTTAGGTTTTGACCTTTCTCACGGTGGGCACTTAACTCATGGCTCTCCGGTTAATTTTTCGGGTAGATTGTACAATCCTGTATTCTATGGCGTAGATAAGGAAACCGGGCGTCTTGATTATGATAAAATTGAGGAGATCGCTTTACGCGAAAAACCAAAAATGATTATTGCAGGAGCTTCAGCATACAGTAGGGAGATTGATTATAAACGCTTTCGCGAAATCGCAGATAAAGTGGGTGCAATTTTAATGGCAGATATTGCGCATCCTGCAGGTTTAATTGCAAAAGGTGTTATAGGCGATCCTGTACCGTATTGTCATGTTTGTACCACAACAACCCATAAAACATTACGTGGTCCTCGTGGTGGTATGATCATTATGGGTAAAGACTTTGAAAACCCTTTCGGCATAACTTTAAAAAGCGGAAAACTGCGTATGATGTCTTCTTTGCTTGACAGCGGAATTTTCCCTGGAAATCAAGGCGGACCTTTAATGCACGTTATCGCTGCAAAAGCAATCGCTTTTGGTGAAGCTTTAACAGATGAGTTTTTGCATTATTCCATACAGGTAAAAAAGAATGCTGAAGTTATGGCTAAAGCTTTTATGGATAAAGAATATAATATCATTTCGGGCGGTACAGATAATCATATGATGCTTATCGATTTGCGCAATAAAGATATTACTGGTAAAGAAGCTGAAGAAGCACTTGTTAAAGCAGATATCACCGTTAACAAAAATATGGTGCCGTTTGATGACAAATCACCTTTTGTAACTTCAGGAATACGCATTGGTACAGCGGCTATTACAACACGCGGATTGGTAGAAAGCGATATGCAACTCGTTGTAGATCTTATTGATGAAGCTATTTTAAATCATACAGATGATGATAAACTGGCTAGTATTGCAGAAAAAGTAAATAAAATGATGGGGGAAAGACCTCTTTTTATAATGTAGTCAAATACAGAATAGAATATAAAGCCTCAGGAAATTATTTCTGGGGCTTTTTTTATGTGAAATTTTAACCGCTTAAATCACCTGTTTTATGCCGATTTTGGTGCTTCTGAACTCGATTTTATCGCCTGCTTTAGTTCCTTTTAATAATTTGCCAATTGGCGAAAGAAGAGAAATACAGTAAAACGTTTTGGATTCAATTTTTATTTCGCCCATACCTATTGCCAGAAAATAAATTCCGTTACTTG
>JBALXG010000200.1:0-5781 GCA_036961055.1 Leeuwenhoekiella sp.
TGTGTATAAGCCAGTTCTTCTTTTATTTTATCTATTTCAGCATCGATGTCAATAGCACCTGTTATAGGAATAAAATATTCATTTGCCTTTACCCTAAACGATAAAGCTCCTTCAATAGATTGTGAAGTTTCTTCTAGAACAGAAAGATTGCCTAGTTTATAAATAACTGAATTAAAAGTTGAACTAAATTCTTCTGTGTTTCGCACAAATAATTCAAGCTGCTCTTTAAAAGAAATATTTTTATCCTTACGTATAGCACGTACACCGGTTATAACCTGCATAGCCAAATCAAAATCCTGAATTACGATTTCATTTACAGATTCTGATTCTGGCCACTTGCTTACAATTAAGGCCTCTTCTGGAGTTCTGTCTGTAATATTTTGCCAAATTTCCTCACTGGCAAATGGAATAAATGGGTGTAAAATGCGCAGATTATCTTCTAAAGCTTTTATTACAGCATCATAAGTTATTTTATCAATAGGTTCGCCATAAGCTGGTTTTACGATTTCGAGCAGCCAGCTACAAAAATCGTCCCAAATAAGCTTATAAGTAGCCATTAATGCGTCACTAATGCGATATTTTGAAAAGTGATCGTCAATCTCAGCAACGGTTTGTTTAAAACGTTCACTATACCAGTTCAAGCCAACTTTACTAGCCTCAGGTTGGACTATATTTTCATCAACTTCCCAGCCTTTTATAAGACGAAAAGCATTCCATATTTTATTTACAAAAGATTTCCCTTGCTGGCAAAGATCTTCATCAAACATAAGATCGTTACCTGCCGGAGCGCTTAAAAGCAAGCCTACGCGTACGCCATCTGCACCATAATCTTCAATAAGTTTTAAGGCATCAGGAGAATTACCTAATGATTTTGACATTTTTCTGCGCTGTTTATCACGTACCAGACCGGTTAAATAAACATTTGAAAAAGGTTTTTGACCGGTATATTCATAACCGGCAATTATCATACGTGCCACCCAGAAAAATAAAATGTCTGGTCCGGTAACAAGATCATTAGTTGGGTAGTAATACTTAAATTCAGCATTATCAGGATTTCGTATACCGTCAAAAACACTCATAGGCCATAACCATGAAGAAAACCAGGTATCAAGCGCATCTTCATCCTGCTTTAAATCATCAATAGTTAATTGAGGTTTACCAGATTTAGTTTTCGCGAAAGCTAAAGCCTCTTCCTTACTTTTAGCAACAACAAAATCGTCCTGACCATTTCCATAAAAATAGGCGGGAATCTGCTGTCCCCACCACAACTGTCGTGAAATATTCCAGTCCCTGATGTTTTCCATCCAGTGACGGTATGTATTTTCAAATTTCTTGGGAAAAAGTTTTATTTCTTCATCTTCAAGAACTGCTTTTATCGCAGGTTTAACAAGATCCTGCATCTTTAAAAACCACTGATCTGAAAGTCTGGGTTCTATAACCGCCTTAGTACGTTCTGAAGTTCCTACTTTATTAATGTGAGTTTCGGTTTTAAAAAGAGAACCATTTTCTTCCAGTTCTTTTATGATTTCCTTACGTACTACAAATCTATCTTTACCCTTATAGTGTAAACCAAAATCGTTTAAACTGGCATCATCATTAAAGATATCAATTACTTCAAGACTGTGCTTATCGCCCAACGCTTTGTCATTTTCATCATGTGCAGGCGTTACTTTTAAGCAACCTGTACCAAATTCTATGTCAACGTATTCATCTTCAATTATTGGCACTACCCTGTTTACTATAGGTACAACTGCTTTTTTCCCTTTTAAATGCTCAAAACGCGTATCATTAGGATTTATACAAATCGCAGTATCTCCAAAAATAGTTTCAGGGCGTGTTGTAGCAATGGTTAAAACTTCATCACTATCTTCAATTTTGTAATTGAGATAATATAAAAAACCCTGTCTCTCTTCATGAATAACCTCTTCATCAGAAAGTGTAGTTTTTGCTTCAGGATCCCAGTTTACCATGCGATGACCGCGATAAATGAGCCCTTTATTATAAAGATCAATAAAACTTTCGATAACACTTTCAGACATTTCAGGATCCATAGTAAACTTGGTACGCTTCCAATCGCAGGACGCGCCAAGTTTTTTTAACTGCTCCAGAATGGTGCCGCCGTATTGCTCTGTCCATTCCCAAGCGTGTACAAGAAACTCATCGCGGGTAATGTCATTTTTATTAATTCCTTCTGCCTTCAACTTTGCCACTACTTTAGCTTCTGTGGCTATAGAGGCATGATCTGTACCAGGAACCCAGCAAGCGTTAAAACCCTGTAGTCTGGCTCTTCTTATGAGTACATCCTGAATTGTATTGTTAAGCATGTGTCCCATATGCAATACCCCTGTAACATTAGGTGGTGGGATTACAATAGTATACGGTTCTTTTTCATTAGGTACAGAATGAAAATAATCATGTTTCATCCAGTAGTCATACCATTTCTTTTCTACAGTAAGCGCATTATATTTTGAAGCTAAAGCCATGCTTTGGTCTAATTTTTGTCTAGTATGCAAAAGTACTTATATACAAAGGATTTAAAAAAGACAGAACGATAAATTTAATGCTCTAAATTTTACATTTAAACAGAAAAACCAATCCTTTAATCGAATATATTAATAGGTATAGGGGTTAATTTTTTGGTAAAACTGTTAAATAGCATTACTTTTACCTTTCATTTAAAGATGAATATCATGAAAAAATTTGTAATTCTCCTGTTTGTTGGTATGCTTGGTTTATCCATTCATGCTCAGGAAAAAAAGGCAGCAATGACATTTGAAACTGATGTAATAGATTACGGTGATGTAGAACATGGCGGTGACGGTGTACGTGCATTCAAGTTTAAAAATACCGGAAATGATGTATTGATCATTTCTAAAGTATATTCTACTTGTGGCTGTACAGTTCCTAAAAAACCAGACGGTCCTATACAACCTGGAGAGAGCGGTGTAATTGAAGTAAAATATGACACAAATCGCGCACCAGGACCAATACGTAAAACTATAACTGTTTATAGTAATGCTTCTCCTGAGCCTTATAGCTTAAAAATAAAAGGAAATTTATTACCTGAAAAAGGTGCTATGGAAAAAGAAAAAAGTGGTCCCACAAACGGATAAATTGACTAAAAACATACTAAAATCGGCCAGTTAAATTTAACTGGCCTTTTTTTTTATAAAATTTTTCGAAGAGCAAATTTGCAATCAAAAACAATCCCGTTGCGCTCAATTTTAAGCTTTAAAATCGCGCCATCATCTTTAAAAAAGTACTTATTTATATCGTCAAGTTTTAGGTTGCCAGTATCTCTCCCGTTAACTTTAAGAATCTTGTCTCCCTTTTGCAAACCGGCTTCATGTCCTGGTGAGCCTGCCCGTATAGCCGCGATCTCATAATTTGGCTTTAGCTTAAACTGAATTGTATTTGTAGCTTTAAATACCGTAATTGCTGATGAGGACCTATCATCACTCTCACCATAGCTTCGGCCTATAGTATTTGCCACTTCCTTTACCAGTTCATAATCGCTATGCTGAACGATGAGACCACTTCGATTATATCTAAATGGCTCATCAAACATACTGTTTTTCTTCAGCGTTAGTTTTTTATTTGGATAATCAAAAATGACAGTGAATCTACGTAAGATTTCAGCTCCCAGACTACCATTTCGCTTATCATGTATATTCATATTTTTTAAAGATTCTTGATAGGGATATGCAACAGTTACATCGTTAAGTATCATCTTTCCTATAGTTAATCCTTTTATTTTAGATCGCTTTCCTAAAACGTCACCGGTTAAACCCAGCCCCAGATAATCTTCAAAATAATCAACACCAGACGAGATTTTATCGTGACTGTTTTCGAAAAGCCAAAGAGCATCTCCAGAACCAGAGTCAATTAATAAATTTATAGGGATCATTTTTTCATCTCTAAGTGAGATATTGAGATTAATATAGGGTTTATTAGCATGAAATATAAGAGAAGAACTAAAGCATGATCTACACTTTTTATATTTAAAAGTTTCTGGTTTGTATAATGTTACTACCTGTTTTTTATAATTTATTTCAACAATAAAATCTTTAAATAAACTGTATCCTATAATTCCATTTACAGCTTGACCCAGCCGCGGAGAAAAATTATAAGTACCATCTGTTATAAAATAAATATTTTGATCAATTGCACTTGCTCCTCCTACATTTATTATATTATGTCTGGACTTAAGCGCCTGTATAGGATCACCACTACCCGCTCCCGTGAGCATTATCTTAACGGTATCATTAAGCTTAACATTTTTCTCACTTTCTATACTAAAAAGCACATTAGACTTTACCCCGGTATCAAGTAAAAATGAAAGCTCTGTTCCGTTTACTGAAACCGGCATTATTACTACATTGTTTGAAATTTCAACGGGAATTTTTATACTGTTTATTCCTTTAGGGAAATGAAAAGTACCTTGTCCAAAACCAGAATTACTAACAGACAAGAAGAGTATAATAGCTATATGTAAACCACGGGAGTACACAATCTTATGATTTCCAGTTAATGTACGAAATTTCCCTAATATCTATGCTATATTAACCGATATTCTTTACAGTGAGTGTCGATAATATTTTGCAACTTTACCACTCAAAAAAAGACAATAAAATGCCTCAATTATCGCAGAAGGGCTTACAAATGCCCGAATCTCCTATACGTAAACTTGTACCTTTTGCAGAAGCTGCAGAAGCAAGAGGAATACAAATTTATCAACTTAACATAGGTCAGCCAGACATTAAAACTCCGCAAATCGCACTTGACGCGGTCAAAAATGCAGATATTGAGGTGCTTTCTTATAGCCATTCTGCAGGCTTCCCCAGTTATAGAAAAAAGCTTGCTGCTTATTATACAAAACAAGGTATTGAAGTTACTCAAGATGAAATAATTATTTCTACTGGTGGTTCTGAAGCTTTACTTTTTGCTATGGGTAGCGTCACAGATCCCGGAGATGAGATAATTATTCCTGAGCCATTTTATGCTAATTATAACGGCTTTGCAACTTCATCAGGCGTTAACGTGGTTCCTGTAATTTCATCTATTGAAACAGGTTTTGCTTTGCCGCCTATCAGTGATTTTGAAAAATTGATCAGTTCAAAAACAAAGGCAATAGTAATCTGTAATCCCGGTAACCCAACTGGTTACTTATATAGTTTAGAAGAAATTAAACAACTTGCACAACTGGTTAAAAAACATGACCTCTTTTTAATTGCAGATGAAGTTTATCGTGAGTTTGCCTACGATGGTGCAAAGCATCACTCAATATTACAAGAAAGGGACATAGATGAAAATGCCATAATGATTGATTCTGTTTCTAAAAGATTTTCTATGTGCGGTGCGCGTATAGGATGTCTGGTAAGCAGAAACAAAGCGCTTATGGCCACGGCTATGAAATTTGCTCAGGCGCGATTAAGTCCGCCAACATTTGCTCAAATCGCCAGCGAGGCAGCATTAGAAACACCGCAATCATATTTTGACGAGGTTATTGAAGAATATGTTGATAGACGTGATACTTTAGTCGCCGGGTTAAATGAAATTCCCGGAGTTAAGGTTTCTGTGCCAAAAGGTGCATTTTATTGCATTGCAGAACTTCCTATTAAAGATGCAGAAGATTTTGCACGCTGGTTGCTAGAAGATTTTAATGTAAATGGTAAAACTGTTATGGTAGCCCCGGCAGCAGGATTTTATTCTACCCCGGGAATGGGTCTCAATCAAGTGCGTATCGCATATGTATTAAAAAAGGAAGATCTGCAAGAAGCC
>JBALXG010000201.1:0-5780 GCA_036961055.1 Leeuwenhoekiella sp.
AGTTTTTATATGTGTACTCTAATAAGCTCAACATGAAGTTTATGGTAGGTGATTTTACCAGCGATGATCATCTTGTTGACGAAATATTAAAACGCCTGAAATCGTTGGGTAATCATCTGGACGAGCATCATGTGATGGTTTTTTATTATAAAATAGCTAGTTTATACTTTGGCGCTGGTGAGCATAAAAAATGCATTTTCTTTTTAGAAAAAATCATAAATAACAAATCTTTAAAACTACGTGAAGACCTTATGTGTTTTGCTCGTATACTTAATCTGGTTGCGCATTATGAAGCGGGAATGGATTACCATCTTGAAACCTTATTGAGGAGTACTTATAAATTCCTTATTAAGATGAATGACATGCATGAGGTGCAAAAGGAAATGATCAAATTTCTGCGAAATCTTGGTGAGATATTTCCGGGTGAATTAAAAGATGAATTTAAGAAACTCCGTAAGCGGCTTGAAGTTTATGAAAATGATCCCTATGAGCGCCGGGCTTTCTTATATCTCGATATTTTATCATGGCTTGATAGTAGAATAGAAAACAGGCCAGTGGCAGATATAATTAGGGAAAAAGCTTTAGTTTTGATCCGTTAATGGGCAAAATCTCTCCTTTTCTTAAAAATTTAATCCAACTTAACATTGCCATGGTTCTCATAAGCACAAGTGGTGTTTTGGGTAGGGCAATAAGTTTATCGCCACCGCTTACCATTGGTTTACGCGCGATATTAGCGGGATTATTATTATTTGCATTTTTAAAATGGAAAAAAATAAATCTTAAAATAGCAAAGAAAGACCGCTGGAATATTCTTCTTGGCGGAATTTTATTTGGGATTCACTGGACCGCTTATTTTCAGGCGTTGCAGTTGAGTACTGTTGCAATAGGAATGCTTACAATTTACACGTATCCAACATGGACGAGTATTTTGAGTCCTATGATTCTGAAGACAAGATTTCAAAAAGTACATTTATTATTAGGGTTATTGGTAATCGCCGGAATATTTTTCCTTGTACCAGAATTTGATTTTGAAAATAAATATACACAGGCTGTAGCTTTCGGTCTTTTTTCAGCTTTAGCGTATGCTTTGCGAAATATTCTAATGAAAAAGCAAGTCGAAAATTACCACGGAAGTTTATTAATGTGGTATCAAATGATCATAATTGGAGTTTTATTGTTGCCTGTAAGTATCACCGTTTCAGCTGAAGAACTTATAGATTCGTTGCCTATTTTAATAACTTTGGCTTTAGTAACAACAGCTTTGGGGCATACGTTATTTCTTATGACTTTTAAGCATTTTAATATAACAACGGCGAGTATAATAAGTAGTGTGCAACCAGTTTATGGCATATTAATAGGTCTCGTTGTATTGGGCGAAGTTCCACAAGCAGGAACAATAATTGGCGGATGTTTAATTTTAAGCGCTGTAATTTTTGAAAGCTTACGTGTGGCGCGAATACAGAAAAAACAACGCTTGCAGTTATTAAAAGGAGACTAGTAAGTACAAGCCTGCCAAATAGAATCTGCTGGTGGAGTAGGAGCTATAAACGTCATCATTTCTTTTTTTACCGGGTGTATAATGCTAAGCTTTCTGGAGTGCAGATGAATACTGCCGTCTTTATTGCTCCTGTCAAAACCATATTTTAAATCACCTTTTATTGCACAACCTATTCCAGCTAATTGTGCCCTGATTTGATGATGTCTTCCTGTATGAAGATCAATTTCAAGGAGGAGATAATTATCCAGATTTTTCAGGATTTTATAGTCTAAAATCGCCTTTTTACTATCATTTATCTCCTTTTCGTGGGCGTATGATTTATTCTGTTTTGGGTTGCGTTTAAGATAATGAATAAGCGTACCCTGCTCTTTTGGAGGTGCATTTTTTACTACCGCCCAGTAGGTTTTTTTGGCTTCTTTTTCGGCAAATAATTTGTTGAGCCTTGGTAATGCCTTTGAGGTACGTGCAAAAATAACTATTCCGCTTGTTGGCCTGTCCAGTCTGTGAACAACACCTAAGTATACAGCGCCAGGTTTATTATATTTTTCGGCTAAATAACTTTTTACTACTTCGCTTAACGGTTTGTCGCCCGTTTTATCACCTTGCACAATGTCGCCGGGCCGCTTGTTTATGACAATAATATGATTGTCTTCATAGAGAACCTGAAGATTATTTTTATTGCTATGAATAGATTCTGGTTTCAGGGTGATTTAGGGAGGTTTTAGATTGTTTTAAGGAGGTTTTTCAGCTTAGATAAGCATTAATATTGCTCGTCATCATTAGGAAAATCCCTGCTTTTTACATCACTTATATATTGCTTAAAAGCTCCTGTCATGTCATCAAATAAATTGAGATATCGACGTAGAAATCTGGGATTAAACTCATTTGTCATTCCCAGCATATCCTGCATGACCAGAACCTGACCGTCAACGCCATTTCCTGCGCCAATTCCTATTACAGGAATAGTTAAGCTTTCGGCAACTTCTTTGGCAAGTTTTGCAGGCACTTTTTCTAAAACAATAGCAAAACATCCTGCTTTTTCTAGCATAAGAGCATCTTCCTTCAGTTTATCTGCTTCCTCTTCTTCCTTCGCCCTAACTGTATATGTGCCAAATTTATAAATTGATTGTGGCGTTAAACCCAAATGTCCCATTACGGGAATTCCGGCATGAAGTATTTTCTTGACAGATTCTTTTATTTCCTTTCCGCCTTCCAGTTTAACCGCGTGGCCACCACTTTCTTTCATAATGCGTATTGCAGAACGCAAAGCTTCTTTAGGATCACTTTGATAGCTTCCAAAAGGTAAATCAACCACAACTAAAGATCTTTGAATCGCACGCACTACAGAAGAAGCGTGGTAAATCATTTGGTCTAACGTAATAGGTAAAGTAGTCTCGTGTCCCGCCATAACATTTGATGCAGAATCGCCCACAAGAATAACATCTATCCCTGCACGATCGACAATTGTTGCCATGGTAAAATCATAAGCTGTAAGCATAGAAATTTTCTCCCCATGACTTTTCATTTCGGTTAAAGATTTTACCGTAATGCGTTTATACTCTTTTTTGGCTGTGGACATGAAAACGTTTTTGTGGCGGTAAATGTAATAAATTAGGAAGGTTCTAGCTAAAACTGCTATATTTAATAATATGAAAACCAAATCGATTTTGTGCCTGTTGTTATTTTTTGCAACAACGCTAATAAACGCGCAAACTAAAGGTGAAGCAGAAAAGACTGTCGTTGAGTTTTTTGACGCTTTTCATAAGCAGGATACAACTCGTCTTCGGTCACTTTGTTATGAAAAAATAACCATGCAATCAATCTCTGAAAAATCGGGTGAAACAGTGCTAAAATCGGAAGATTTTGGTGATTTTCTAAAGTCAATCGCTTCTAAATCAAAACAGCGCCATTTGAAGAACGTTTGTTGGGTTATGAAATAAATGGAGACAGCAAAATGACAGATGTGTGGACGCCTTAACAGTGTTATTAAAATGTTAACATCAACTTTTTTAAAATTTGAGTACACCAAATAAAATATTTCTTTTTGGAGCTGGATCTATAATAGATTGGGGCGGACCATTGACGAGTGAATTAACCGATCATATAAGACAAATTGGTTATCCAATAAAAAACTCGAATCAAAAATTGACAGATTACATTTATCAAACTTTACTTGATAATGGATTTGAAGAAAGTGAGGTTAATTTTGAAACTATTATAAGTGTAATTGAGGAACTTGCAATATATTTCTCTGAATTCAATGCAAAAAATCAAACTCCTTCTCTGCTAAGAAATTTTTTAAACGATAGTGAATTAAACAAAATTTTAGACTTTTCCATTAAAGGCGGGGAAAGAAAACACGGTTATAAACTCGATATTCCAGAAAATATCGAATATCATTTTTCCAACCTTGCGTATAATAATGAAAATCCTATTCAATTTTATCTGCAGCATTTACTTTCCGAAATTATAAGTGAAATAAGCGCATTCATAAGTGATTATTCATATCACACAAAGGATCATTCGGTTATAAAAGTCGATTCCAAGAACAGTAAGAATTTTACAAAATGGATGTCTCAATACAACACAAAAAATAATCTAAGGTTATACACTCTTAATTATGATAGAGTTTTCAAAATACTATTAGAATATGGGAACATTGACTGTTTCGAGGGATTTTATGTAAGTGGTGAAGTCTCTGATTTAGATGGATTACGGTGTGATATAAAAAGAATTATAAAAGATGAAGATTTAAATGTTCATTACAATTTACATGGTTCGGCATATTGGAGAGTAATTCCATCAAATAATTCGCAACTTCCAAGTCCAGAATTAGTTTACGTTGGATTTCCACATCTACAGATAAATGATGAGATTGCAAATGTGCAAATTGAGAAAGGAAAACCAATTTTTTTAACCAACATTATTTCTGGTTATCAAAAGGCACAAAAATCAATGATATCTCCTTTTAAACAAATGCATTTCTCATTTGACAGGGATTGCTTAAGTTCTGATAAAATATTTATTGTTGGTTATTCATTTAGCGATGAACATATAAATCAATGTTTGAAAACAGCTTTAAGATATAATGACAAATTAAAAGTAGAGATTATTGAGCCTAATTTCATTAAGAATAAAATGGATTATCATTTGAGTCTAAGCTTATTTCAGTATATCGAAGGTGATTTTTTAAGACCAAAAAAAATAAGTGAAAATGAATTCAGTTATGTAAATGGAAGAATTAAAGTTTATACTTTAAAATTTAAAGAATATTTAGAACTAAAAAGCAGCAGCTAAAACAGCACTCATAATGCAAATTGCGGTCGCTTAATAAAATACATTAGTTTCCATAACAAAACAAACATTGTGGTGTAAGCAACTTTCAATTAATTTGGGTAAATAACCGCTGGAAGATTTTTTTTATCGTCGATACGCGATCTAAAGAAAATTGCACCCATTAACAATCACTAAGAGCAACATTTACCGCAAGACCGCCTTCACTGGTTTCTTTATACTTTGTATTCATATCCTGCGCTGTTTGCCACATCGTCTCAATCACTTTATCAAGTGGAACTTTCGCATTTCGAGCATCGGTGTCAAGTGCCATTTCGCATGCATTTATTGCTTTTATCGCGCCCATCGCGTTTCTTTCGATACAAGGGATTTGTACTAATCCGCCAATAGGATCACAGGTCAATCCCAGGTGATGTTCCATGGCGATCTCGCTTGCCATTAATACCTGTTCTGGAGTTCCTCCCATGAGTTCGGCCAGCGCGCCGGCTGCCATAGCGCTGGAGACTCCTATTTCGGCTTGACAACCGCCCATTGCTGCAGATATTGTCGCACCTTTTTTAAATAAACTTCCTATCTCTCCAGCTACGAGCATAAACTGCTTAATATCTTCAAAATTTGCATCGTGATTTTCTATAACCATATAATACATCATAACAGCAGGAATAACGCCGGCACTGCCGTTTGTGGGCGCGGTAACCACTCTTCCTAAAGAAGCGTTTACTTCGTTCACTGCTAAAGCGAAACAGGAAACCCATTTTAAAATCTGCCTAAATTTTATTTCTTTATTGCGTATCGCGGCGATCCATTCCTCAGCATTTGTATATTCAGCATCTGCAATAAGCGTTTTATGCGTGTCAAAAGCTCTGCGGCGCACATTGAGACCGCCTGGCAGTGTACCTTCTGTATGGCAACCGGTAAACATAGAATCAAGCATAACCTGCCAAATATCGTGCAATTTGCTGTCGATTTCTTCCGCGGAAGCGAGCGA